>JAFTTA010000264.1 GCA_017467015.1 Bacteroidaceae bacterium | reverse complement strand
GAATAATGGCACCGCTAGTGGTTGTATGCTCCATACTCGGTTGTATATCATTCTATTTCCAAAACGTCGTAGGACCGAAAGCACAGGTAAAACTATACACCGTGCTCTACTCAATCAAACAGACCTCGCCCGAAGTGGAAATTCCCGAAGGTGTCTTTTACGACCAAATAGAAGGCTACAACCTCTTTGTGAAGAAGAAAAACAAAGAGACAGGTATGCTTTATAGAGTGATGATATACGACATGACGCAAGGTTTTGAAAATGCCAGCATCATAGTTTCAGACTCGGGACAAATAAAAAGCACCGCCGACCAACAACATCTGATGTTGAAACTCTACAACGGCGAGCGCTTCGCCAACGCCACTGAACTTCATGAGAACACAAGAAAGAAAAATATCCCCTACACCCGTGAAACATTCCGCGAAAAGGTAATAGTTATAGAATTTGGTGGAGGTTTCGACATGAAAGATGGCTCGTTTTTAAAGAAACAAGCAGCAAGTAAAAATATACTGGAGCTTAATCATTCGATAGACTCACTCACACACTACAACGACAGCATAGGAAGAAATAACTGGAAAGCAGCTATGCGCAATGCATACCCGCAAAAGCTGACATTCACAAAATCGGATTCACTAGACCAAGAACGTGAAAAAATTTATGCTATCAACAGCGACAGCCTCTACGACAACTACTCTAAACAGACCAAACTGAGAGTGAAAAAGGCAGCGCTGAACAAAGTGGAGCAGCTGATGACAGACTTTGAGATAAAGAAAAACATTATGCGCTCGCTCGACAAAGACCTAAACAAGCACTATATTTCATGGTGGCAAAAGATAACACTCTCACTTTCGTGTGTAATTTTCTTCTTCATCGGCGCACCACTTGGAGCTATCGTCAAGAAAGGCGGTCTGGGATATCCCGTACTCATCTCAGTGGCCATATTCCTACTCTATTACATATTCAACACATCGGGCGAAAAAATGGTGAAAGAGAGCGAATGGTACACATGGTTCGGATGTCTCATAAGCACAATGGTGCTGACACCGTTGGGAGTAATCTTTACATACCAGTCGAACAAAGACTCCACCATCTTCAATATGGATGCATATAAAGCATTCTTCAGAAAAATATTGGGACTGAGAGAATCGCGCAACATTACACTGAAAGAGGTTATAATTGAAGACCCCGACTATACAGCCGACTATAAACAACTTGAAGAGATAAGCCACGAATGTCGTGAATTATCGAAAATATACCGCATAAAGAGATTACCCAACCCCATAAAAGTGTTCTTCAGCGAAAACGAGACACCCACCATTGAAAAATTGAGCGAAAAGCTCGAAAAACTCATAGAAGAGATGGGTAACAGCAAGAATAGAAAAATTATACAGCTACTCAACATATACCCAATAATGATGACAGACGAATTACGTTCCCCATTCACAAAAAGATGGCTCAACATATTGTCAATCATTATTTTCCCGATAGGAATATTGATATACCTGCGTGTATACAAATTCCACGGACAAATATCGCGCGACCTTAAAAAAATAAGAGAAAACTCGCGCACACTGATGGAAAGAATGATAAAAGAAAAATTAGTATAAAACCCACGTTATACATAAAAGCAAAATATGAAAGATGTAATACTGAGTTCTATAGAAGAAGCAATAGAAGACTTTCGCGAAGGAAAATTTGTAATCGTCGTAGATGACGAGGACAGAGAAAACGAAGGAGACTTCATTATTGCTGCCGAAAAGATAACCCCCGAAAAGGTTAATTTCATGCTCAAACACGGTCGTGGAGTGCTATGTGCACCCATCACTATGTCGCGTTGCAAGGAGTTGGAACTCGACCCGCAGGTAAGCGACAACACCAGCCTTTTAGGAACACCTTTCACAGTCACAGTTGATAAAATAGACGGATGCAGCACAGGAGTATCTGCTGCCGACCGCGCCGCAACCATACGCGCACTTGCCGACCCCGAAAGCAAACCATCAACATTTGCACGTCCAGGGCACATCAACCCCCTATATGCACAAGATAAAGGAGTACTGCGTCGAGCAGGACACACCGAAGCAGGTATCGACCTTGCACGTCTTTCAGGACTTTATCCTGCAGCCGCACTCATAGAAATAATGAATGAAGACGGCACAATGGCACGCATGCCCGAACTTATAAAACTAGCCGATGAATATGGACTGAAAATAGTATCAATCAGCGACCTTATAAAATATCGTCTCAATAAAGAATCACTAGTGGAGATGGGTGAAGAGGTTGACATGCCCACAAAATACGGACACTTCAAACTGATACCATTCCTTCAGAAATCAACAGGACTAGAGCATGTGGCACTTATAAAAGGTGAATGGAAAGAGGACGAACCAATACTTGTACGAGTACACTCGTCATGTGTTACAGGAGACATCTTCGCATCGCAACGATGCGACTGTGGCTCACAGCTACACAAAGCAATTCAAATGATAGAAGAAGACCAAAAAGGTGTAATCGTCTATCTCAACCAAGAGGGACGCGGCATAGGACTTATGAACAAGATGAAAGCCTACAAACTGCAAGAAGAGGGCATGGACACAGTAGATGCCAACCTGTGTTTAGGCTTCAAAGCCGACGAAAGAGACTATGGTGTGGGAGCAGAAATACTGCGCAAAGTGGGAGTACACAAAATGCGTCTCATCACCAACAATCCCGTTAAGCGCATAGGACTCGAAAGCTATGGATTGGAAATTTCGTAAATAGTTAGTTGCGAGATTGAACCCAACAAATTCAACTCACGCTACCTGCACACAAAAGCCGAAAGAATGGGACACACACTTAATTTCGATAAAAAGTAAAAACAAATAAAAAACACATAAATACTATGAACCAACTTTCAGACCGTCTCAACAGACTATCGCCCTCGGCAACATTGGCGATGTCTCAGAAGAGCCAAGAACTTAAAGCACAAGGAGTAGATGTAATAAACATGAGTGTCGGTGAACCCGACTTCAACACCCCCGATGCAATAAAAGAGGCAGCTATAAAAGCTGTAAACGAGAATTTCTCAAGATATTCTCCCGTACCCGGTTACCCTGCCTTGCGCAATGCCATAGTGGAGAAACTGAAAAAAGAGAACGGACTCGAATATACAGCCGCACAAATTTCTGTATCAAACGGTGCAAAACAATCGGTATGTAATGCCATCATGGCACTTGTAAACCCTGGAGACGAAGTAATCGTACCCGCTCCCTACTGGGTGAGTTATCCCGAAATGGTAAAACTTGCCGATGGTACTCCTGTAACAATGTATGCCGACATCAAGCAGAATTTTAAAATAACAGGTGCACAGCTTGAGGCAGCCATAACACCAAAAACAAAAATGCTCATACTCTGCTCACCCTCGAACCCTACAGGCTCGGTTTACAGCAAAGAAGAGCTCAAAGAACTTGCCGACGTTCTTGCAAAGTATCCCAATATTTTTATAGTAGCCGATGAAATATACGAACACATCAACTACATCGGTAAACACGAGAGCATTGCACAGTTCGAAAATGTAAGAGATAGAGTAATCATTGTTAACGGAGTGTCAAAAGCCTACGCAATGACTGGCTGGCGCATAGGATTCATTGCAGCAGCCGAATGGATTGTGAAAGGATGTAACAAACTTCAGGGACAATACACCAGCGGACCCTGTTCGGTGTCACAGATGGCATCTGTAGAGGCTTATGTAGGCTCACAAGAGCCCGTAGCAGAGATGCAAAAAGCCTTCCAACGTCGCCGCGATCTTATCGTGAAACTCACAAGAGAGATTCCCGGATTAGAAGTTAACATACCCGAAGGAGCTTTCTATTTATTCCCAAAATGCAGTTCATTCTATGGCAAGAGCTACAACGGACAGACAATAAACAACTCCGACGACCTTGCAATGTATCTGCTCACCGAAGCACATGTGGCAACTGTTGGCGGCACATCATTCGGAGCACCAGACTGCTTCAGAATGAGCTACGCAACAAGTGATGAAAACATCATTGAAGCTATCAGAAGAATAAAAGAGGCTCTTGCAAAACTAAGCTGATACTAATTAAAGTGTATAAATAAAAAAGTTACAAAGTTTTTACTTTGTAACTTTTTTATTTATACAAACAACTTCTTATCTATCCCATAAACAATTTAGCACCCTTGCCGAAAATACGGTACATACCCGCAGCAAAGAGCCACGAAACAGCAAAAGCAACAATAGCCGCACACGGAATCTGTAAAGGAATGGGGATATTCAATGCACGCACAAGCAACACGGCAGGACCTGTAAAGAAGAAATGTACCATGTAAATACCAAAGCCACACTTAGTAAGATTGGCAAGCAGAGCAACTAATTTAGGAGCAGTCACTTTAATAGCCTTTGCAAGCATAAAAAATGGTATAGTCATCATAATTACATTCAATGAATTATATGTCCAGAATAGTTCATACTGTTCAGCAGTAGGGTTGGGTAGATCGCGCATGGTGATGAAACCATAATACGTCACAAGATAACCTATTACAAACATAGGAACACCAACAAACAGTAACTGAATATTACTCCAACTATGATTTCTCAAGTAATGACCCAATAACAGATAACCATTAAAACCTGCAAAATAGTACAACATACCATAAGCATTCCACGAACATGTACCCCATATATATTCCGACGCAAATTCATTGAAGTAGGGTAGTAGTGAAGCAATTCCCCACGCCACAAGGAACCACAACTTAGCTTTTTCTGAAGCCTTTTCAACCCACGCCGAAAAAATAGGCAGATAGAGATAAAGACCTATCAACAGATAGATGTACCACATGTGTACAGCTGTTATAGGAAAATTAAAAGGTATCTCACCAATATACTCAAGTGCAGCAGAGAACTCCTGACGCATGATACCGTCGCCTCCATAAGCAAAAAAATCGAGAATTATCTTTGGGTCGAGTCCAAGCAGACCGGTAAACCAAGGAAACAAAGCATATATTACCGACCATATTACAAACGGAAAAAATACCCTTGTTATGCGTTTCTTATAAAAGATTGATGTTTCCTCACGCACAGGCAACATCAGTGCACCCGTAATCATCACAAACAATGGCACACAGGGACGCAGAAAAGAGCCCCACAACGCACCCCACAAAGGAATTTCGGGTGGAGGATTACCACCTGGATAAAAATTAAATGGGTCGGCACAGTGGCAGCACACCACTGTGAACATAGCAAAAAGTCGTGCCACATCCAACCACACAATACGATTGGAAGTTGTTAATTTTGTTGGTTGCTTTTTTTTCATACAATTTGATTATTAAATGATGGCGACCAAAAAATACTTTTTGGCGCCATCATTATTAAATTATTGAATATTTATTATTTACTCCACAAAAACTTTTTTGCCATCTATGATATATATACCCGACTCGGTTATCTCGTCAATCTTGTGACCATTTATATCATAAATTTTTGATTTTTTTCCATCGTATAGTATTCCGTTAATACCGGTGCCTACAGAGTAACCTGCTTTCACAGTCTCAATAGCGGCTGAAAGTCTTTCTATAAGCTCGGGACAACACTCGTAATACTTCTTTTCAATTATATTATTTGACTCTGTTACAATAGCCATCATTGACTCAACATCGATTGCAAGAGTGGCACTGACTACTTCGACACCCTCTTTAAAAGAAATTCCATCGGTTTTTGTAGTATCAACAATGATATTGTAGATAGATGTTGCCTCAGAGATAAGTGTATTGAGAGAAGCAATATCCTGATTTTCTTTTGCAAGCTCAGTGGCAATAATTTTCCAATGCGAAGCGTCGGCAGAGGTGCTCCATCCAACAACATTCTTTGATGCGTCGCAGTGAAGTGAATTCATATTCTCACCTGTCTTACAAACATAGAATATACCTTCGCCAGCCTCACCCACTGTAAATTTAACAGCTTTGGATTGCGACGATGTACTTGCTTTTGTCAATGTGCTTGTAGCAACATAATCTATGTAATTACCACCGGAGGAAATGTAATATTCATTCTCTTTTTTTGTCGATGTAAATTTAAAGTTTCTAGCTTTAGGCATACTTGTACCTGACTTACAAACAACTGTTCCTGAATTATAATACATTGTATATCCGGGATAGAGTATATTTTCAAGTTTGTATGAGTTACCCGACTGAATTTTTACTTTAATATCATCTTGTGAGAGAATGAAATTTATCTCTTTATCGATAAGTGTTGCCCACTCACCATATTTATGTACACTTTGGTCCTTATCGGCAATAGCACTCTTAGCACTATCGGTTAGTGATATAAGTTGTTGTAATACACGTTCGTAGTAATATCCTACATATCTATTACCACTATCTTTGAATTTAATAATATTCTGCGCAGATACAAGTGCTTCATTGAGAGCTTCAAGCTGTTCTTCTTCGGTACCATTATTCTTTGAGTTTACGATTGTCTCTTTTCCATTAGCCGCCACAGCAACAATAAAAAGCTCTTTTACAGCCGACTCATCAGATAACTCTATAGAATATTCGTTTGAGAAAGAAAGTAATCTGTTATCAGCATCATACACTTTAAATCCTACTGCACCACTACCTTTGGAAATGTTGATGGTTTTTCCAGCCTTACTATAAATATACCCATTGGCAACAACATTCATCGAGTCAGGAACAAATGATGTATAGTGGCCAACATCGCCACCTTCACCAACAGCCACTCCATTCACTAGTTTATTACCAGAACCACCATCGGTACGCAATTCATGACGCACACGGTCTTCAATAAACTGTATTCCACCGGCTTTCTTGGGATATTTCGCTATTCTTGCTTTAGTTGTGTCAATCATAGCTTGTGTGGAGGTAAGTATATATGTTCCGTAATCATCGAACTCAGCTCTTGACATAGGTACAAAGAATCCCCATGCTTCGAAAAAGTCGGTCATATCTTCACCTGCAGCCTGGCAACATTTCTCGGCAAAATGCAGAAGGTCGTATCTGCCATAATTGAGTGATCCTCCTGAAGTCTTTTTCATAGGCTCCTCACGCAACAATTTAAAAAGAGTGGGGTAGAAGTCGGGGTTATTACCGGCTGCGTGGTAGTAGAGATAAAGCTGCCAGTACATACGAAGTGTCAAACCACCATCGCGTTTAGGCCATGCAATACTCTGCTCATAGGCATCTTTTATATCAGATACCTTGCCACCGCGTGACATATATTTTCCTAACTTATAAAGTGTCAGGTTAGAGAATAGGTTATTGCTAACCTCGGAACATGCCACCATATTTATCGCATACTGATGAACGTGACCATTCTCGTGAGCAGGACCCCATGCGTTATCTCCGTTAGACATCATCCTTTCATATGGCAGAAGATTGTTTATATAATTCTCTGCATAATTTGTTGTGTAGTTTCCTGCCGATTGATATCCGCTGGAAGTAGTTACTGCACACTGCTTATTATTAAAACGCGAAGGTCTATAATCTTCCATTCCCATTATCTGCTGTTGCCACATCGACATGTTATCCCACCATCCAATTGCATCGCTGATGGTGTTTGGACAACAGTTGGATGCTGTAATTGCATCTAACTTCATAAAGAAAGTGTGATTATCACCTTTAACCGTAATATAGTCGTGCGTAGCATGGTTACGTGTAATATCCACCCAATCGGCATCGTTGTGACGTGTCTTATCCCAGTAACCGTTCACTACACCACCTTCTATGTGAATGGGAATAGAATCGAAATCAGCTATAAGGTATTCTCCGCTTGTGTCAGCTGTGTAGAGTACAAAAAGCGATTGTGCATCGCGTGACACAGGAATAATATTCATACCTTTTTTAAGTTCGGTACGTGTACCGCTGTTTCCATTTCCTGTGACAGCATCAATCTTTAAAGTAGAGCCTTCTTTTATATCTTTACCCACAAACACATACACAACATCACAGGTGTTGGCATATATACCTGTGGGATTATTAAGCCATGTATATATTCTGATGTTCAGTTTCTTTGCCCAATACTCAGGATCACTATATGGTTCGTAGGTATGTATACGAAACTCTTTTTCACGTTTTTCCCATGCGTTGTTTTTTATCTTTATGGCTGCATTCACAAGGGTGCTGCCACACGATGAGAGTGCTTCAGAAAGTGCTTCGTCGCTCATTGCCTGATATTCACTCTTGAGAACAGTGCAAAGCTCATCCTCGAAAATTTGTGTATAGGCATTTTTTATTGCTTCCTGATTGGTTAGAGTATTGTTGAACTCATTATAGCGTTGGCGCGCTGCATTAAGTTCTTCTTTTGTCATCTCCACCTTTTCGAACAACCATTCCGAACCTCCGGCTGTGTTTGAACCAGAATACCAAGGTACCACATCGTATGCTGCATCACAGTGCATACCCCAGTTACCACCATTGCTATTTACAATGTTGTAGTTACCTGCAATAGTGCTGTTCTCCGAAACATAAAGCATCTTTGGAGTAGAAGCTGTTGTAAAAAGTGCATATGTTTCTGACTGATTCTGTATATATTGTCCGGTAAAGACATTTTGTATATTCCATCCGGTGCCATTTTTAATAAACATCCACAACTGATTGTAACTATTTGCATCACCCTTTGCAGTACAGTAGATATTATGTGCCGAAATATCTTCTGTCATCACAGCATTGGTTCTGTATGCATTTACCAGCCTGTATATGGCACTGTCGACAGGAATACTTTGTGCTTGCATCAATGAGATTGATGCAAGCATTATAAATAATGTATTAAATAACTTTTTCATAACATTTAAATTAATTTTTTTTACTATTCTAGTGAGTTAAAATCTATTTCAGGAGCTTTCCCTGTGCCGTTTTTACGCTGGAAACGTGTGTATCCTTTTGTATATTCATCGAAGAAACCTCCCATCATCAGATAGAAACCATTTTCGTCGGCACCGCCGGTGTAGTCGAGTCGTTTACCTGTTCTGCCGGTGTCGCAGTGGGTGAATACTGCCTCGGTGATAGGTATCCACTCTCCATCTACAGTGCGTGCCCATTGGTTATTATATGTAGCACGACGTGACTTGTAGCCCATTACAGGATTAAAGTTTTCAAGGAAAGAGTGTGCATTGCGATACCATGTGTCTGTAACAGGACGCAAAAAACATGCCATAAGACGCCATTTACCATCGGCTGCATCACAAAAATATGCTGTGTATTCTGTCCATCCTTTTCCGTTGGGACGCACACGCATAAGGAATTTATATGTATTACCCGGTTTCCAATCATATTCCATAAAACTTTGACCTCCTGAACCTTCACCGCCAAAATCCTGAACCTTTACGGTTGCTCCCTTTTTAAGAAGCTTTACTCTGAGTGAGTCTGGAATCTCTTTTGCATTGTCCGTCACATAAGGACTCCAAACAGAGAAAAGAACTCTTCTTCTAGCTGGTAAATTATTCTGGAAACCAAAGTATCCTTCGCCGAATCCACATGCCATGTAGTAGCTGCTAACACGATCGTAATCGGCAGGAACAGTCACTTCATTATAGAACCATTCAATGGTTTTATCTTTTGGCAAAGGATAGTTGAGGTGTACCGACGGACCTCTGCGTCCGAAATGGGGATGATAGTTTCTGCGTATATATGCAAGTTCACCCATATCGTTGCTTTTTACAATAAGGTCGAGAACATTGCCAAATGTACCATCAGCACCTATCTTTTTTCCTTGAATGTCTACTTTCACATGTCCGGCTTTCTTTACTTTATATGTTCCCACTTTATAAGTCTTAGGTTCATCAGACGAAAGCTTTATGTTTTTCTTTTTTCCAAGACATTTAATGGTGATTGTAGAGTGTCCTTTTGCTATTATTGACAGCTCCATTGTTCCGGCATTCTCAGCACGGAAATAGACACTAACAACACTTTCTTTACTATTCCACTCGCCAATTCCATTATTCGACTCATCGATATACGCTGTCGGGGTATTTGCGACTTTTGAACGTGCATGAGGTGGGCGAAGGTTTTTTCCATAGGAAAGTAAACTTTCTTCCGCATCGGGTGAAGTTATGTAACCGTTTCCTTTCAAAGGAATAGTATCACTTTTCGCGCTTACATTTACATTTGAGCCCAAAATTAGAGTCAATGTAATTAATCCTAATATTTTCTTTAAGTTCATGATTGTGTATAATTATATATGAGGGTATAAATTTATATAATTTTAATCACATTATCGGGATTATATAACAAAATATTAAATCATTTATGGATTTTTTTTATTTAGGAACTTATTTTTAAGGTGTGATTAAAATCTGTTTCAACACATATTTATATTATTCTCTTCTTTTTAAAATATAAAAATAGAAATAACAATAATAAAGCCTGTTGATAATATTGATATTTTTCACGCGATATGTTTTGTTTTTATCTTATTAATAGGATATTGTTTGTTTTTAATATTTTATTAATAGTTTAAATATTTGATTTTGTTATATTTATCACTTTATTAACACAGTGTTTAAAATGCTTTATACTGAAAAATTGCTATTCATTTTTCTGTTAAAAAGCGTTGTATAACTCTTGATAAAAAAAGTAGTTTTCAATTTGGATTTTTGTTTTCATCTTTTGTATAGGATGCTTTTCTCTTTTTTCAAAATAGAATTGATATTTTTTTTATTAAAGTTATTATTTGTTTATTATCAGCTTTTCCCTGGTTTTTCAACAGTAATTAACATACTTATGTGAATTATTGTAGTTTCTCTTTTATAATATTACCTGCTTTGTTGTCAGAATTTTCGTTATTAACTGTTTTATATTCTATTGTTAATTTGTTTTCAACTTTTATTTCATTGAATTTCAAACATATCACTAAGATATTTACAATTTTATCATCTTTTTTTTTTGTTACATCGATTTTGTATATAAATTATTAATCATATCTTTTATAAATTATGCTTCGCAGTTGACTTTGTCGACTATTGGCTGCACTCGTTTTTCAACTTAGTAAGCGAACTTATTTTGTTCTGCTCTCGGCTTGCACTATCTTTAGATAAGTTAGGCTTCGCCTCGGGATAAAAAATAAGTAAACTTATTTTGTTCTCCACTCGGCTTGCACTATCTTTGTACGGAAAGGAGTAAAAGAATGAGCAAAGAGTATCCATCTGCACTTTTTGAGAGGGCTGTAGGTGAGTTTTCTAAACTGCCGGGTGTGGGGCGAAAGACAGCTACACGCTTGGTCTTACATATGTTAAGGCAGCAAGAGCAGGATGTGGAAAATTTTGCCGAGGCATTGACACGCTTGAAGAAAGATGTTAAATATTGCATATATTGCCATGGTATTTCCGATACAGAGGTTTGTCCCATATGTGCCAACCCTTTACGCGATCACTCTACAGTGTGTGTGGTTGAGAATATTCAGGATATTATTGCTGTTGAGAATACTATGCAGTTCAAAGGTGTATATCATGTGCTTGGTGGGGTCATTTCGCCCATGGATGGTATATCTCCCGGCGATTTACAGATTGAATCTCTTGTTGCAAGGGTTGCCGAAGGTAATGTAAAGGAGGTTATCCTTGCACTTAGTCCGACAATGGAAGGCGACACCACTAATTTTTATATTTTTCGCAAACTTGCCGATAGTAATGTGAAGCTCTCTGTTATTGCAAGAGGTATTTCTGTTGGTGACGAGCTTGAATACACCGACGAGGTCACTCTTGGACGCTCTATAGTCAATCGTACTCCTTTTACCGGAAAAAGTTATTAATTTTGAATTTTATTACTCATTATATGAAAAAGAATATATTTCAGCGTCAGCAGATGCTTTTTTGGATATTGATGGCTGTTGTATTGCTTCCTGTTTTGCTTTTTGAAACAGCTGTTTTATCTAAAGGTGGAGTGATACTGAGCGGTACCATGCAATATTTCACAGAGGTTGCAGGTGTGTTTATAACAATAGGATTAATCCCTTTGGCGCTTAAGAAATTCAATACCACAATTACTACAGCGCAAATCAATGACGAAGCATTTCTGAAAAGATGTCGTCGTGCTTGTGAGATACGTCTCATGCTTCTTTTTGTCGTTATTATGTTGAATATAGGTCTCTATTACGCTACAGATAACAATAGCGCACTCTATTGTGCTCTTGCCGGCGCTCTTGCCTATCTTTTTTGTTTCCCTAAAAACAGAATAACAGAAGAGAAATAAAGTAACCATGAAACTATCTGTTGTAATAGTCAACTATAATGTAAAATACTACCTCGAACAATGTTTACGTTCGTTGCAACGTGCTATTGCAGGTGTTGATGGCGAAATTATAGTTGTGGACAATGCATCCGAAGATGGTTCATTAAAATATCTCAAACCTCGATTTCCAGAAGTTGTGTGGATAGAGTGTAAAGAGAATGGAGGTTTTTCACACGGTAACAATATAGGATTCAACAAGGCAAAAGGGGAGTATATCCTTATGCTCAACCCCGACACTATTGTCACATGCGATTCAATAAAAAAATCCATCGAATTTATGGACACCCACCCGGAAGCAGGTGCTGCCGGTGTGAAAATGATAAATAAAGATGGTACTTTTGCCATGGAGTCGCGACGCGGAATTGTGAAACCATGGGTGGCATTCTGTAAAGCAACAGGTCTTTGCCGTCGCTATCCCAAAAGCCGTCTTTTTGGTCACTACTATATGAGTTATCTCGACATAGAAGAGATTAACCCCATAGAAATGGTTTCAGGAGCTTTCATGCTGCTAAGGCGCAACACACTGCAGCGTATAGGAACACTCGATGAGCAGTTCTTTATGTATTGGGAAGATAGCGATTTGTCCTATCGCATACTGAAGTCGGGCGAGAAAAACTACTATCTGCCATACACAATTTTCCACTACAAAGGAGAAAGCTCGGTGAAGAGCAAACTGCGCTACCGCTATTGGCTCTACTCATCGTTGCAGACATTCTTCAAGAAACATTTTCCGCTATATCATATACTTTTCTATATACCTATTAAAATAGCTGTCGCTATACTGAAATTCCGTATACACCATGCCTACCCCATGATTTATGGCGACAATTGGGACAACTACAAAGAGCCCGACAAACGATTTATAGTCTTTGGCAGTGAAAAAGCATGTACTGAGATAAAAGATATTTTAGCGAAGAATAAATTGGGGTACAACCATATGTTTGTGACAGCAACAGAGCAAGATAACCCCACAGGACACATTACGTTATCCAATGTAAACAGATATACACATATACTTTACGATGCCGAAAGCTATAGTTATGACACAATGCTGCGTTTATTACAACAGACACCCGGCAACACACTGCGTCTTGCAACATATTCCACCCAAACAGGAAATCTGATAACAGAAGATGCAATATATTCACGCGATTAACAGCTAAAAGAGATGAATAACAGCAATCAATTGCTTTCGACAGATAATTTATATCTTAGAGCTCCCGAGCCCGAAGATCTCGAACTGATGTATAGGATGGAGAACGATACCACACTATGGAGTGTTGGAAACACACTTCTTCCATATTCGCGATACACCCTCAAAAAATACATAGCCAACACAAAAAATGATATTTACAGCGAACATCAAGCACGTTTCATCATAGAATTGAGCAGCGGGGAAAGAATAGGAATGATAGACATTGTTGATTTTAACCCCCACGACTCACGTGCCGAAGTGTGCATAGGCATACTTAATGAATATCGTGGTTGCGGAGCTGCCGGTGAAGCATTGCAACTGTTATGCAGATATGCATTTCATTTTTTAGGTATTAACCAACTCTATGCCTACATTCCCACTGATAATAAAAAAAGCAAAAACCTTTTTTTAAAGATAGGATTTTCCAAAACAGCCACACTGAAAGCATGGAAACGCTACGGAGAAAAATTTAAAGATGTAGCAATTTTTCAGTTGCAAAAGAGCGATTATTTGCCTTAAGATGCAGAAAAACGAGTTTTTTTAAAAAAAAGACGAAAATTTTTTAGCAAAATATTTGCAGAATAAAAAAAAGTGCGTATCTTTGCACTCGCTTTGAGACACAAAGCAGACATAAAAAATGGTGCGTTAGTTCAGTTGGTTAGAATACATGCCTGTCACGCATGGGGTCACGGGTTCGAGTCCCGTACGCACCGCAAAAGAAACGATGTAAGAGTTTGAAACACAAAAACTTACATCGTTTTTCTTTTTATCATCACCCAAATATTCACCCAAAAATAGGGAGCTAAATTGGCTTTTTTTACTAATTTGTAAAGTTGACTATATATTTCATACTCTTGTTGTAATATTTGTTGCTTTTGAAGTTCCGTTTGACGTTGTTGCAATTTGTCTTGCCTCCATCCAAGCCAAATCATAATAAGGGCATTGACAACGGTAATGCCAATAATCCACCAATCAGGGCTATTGAGTTTTTCAACTTCTTCAGCAAGTCTATTTAGCAATATCTTAATTTCGTAATCCATAATCGGTTATTTACAAATTGCTATAACTATAGATATTGTTATTCCTACAGCAGTAGCCCAAAGCGTCCAAATCATAATTCTATTACCTTTCTTCTGTTCTGCAATAGCTCTTTCTTGCATTTTGAGATTCTTTGTTTGTTCTTCAATTGCTCTTTGGTGTGCTTCCTCTTCTACAAAGCGTGCTCTTTCTGCTGACAAGATGTCTATCATTGATTGAATAGACTGTTTATTCCTTTCAATTCTTTCCTTCTCCAAATGTTGCATTTCCATAACATAATGAGAAAGTGAATTTGAATTATATTCCTCTATTTCAATATTTGCAACTGTGTACATAGTTGTATTGGAAACATTTATTTCTCTTAGCCTCCTTATAACATTATCTTTGAAATATCGTGATAGCTTAACATCTAAAAGGGCACTCTTAAGATAAACTATCAACTCATCCAATGCTCTTATGGTTTCTTGGTGTGTCATTTTATAAGCATATTACAATTACTTCTCAATTACTACCCATCTTCCATTTTTACGCCCACCTTCACGTTTTATTACCCCTTCACGCTTCAGTTTATCTATATTCCAACGAACACCACTCCTTGAAATTCCCATTTGCTCCGATAGTTCATCAAGTGAAACACCTGGGTTCTCCATTATTGCAGCCATAATTTTTGTGCTAGTTTTTGTGCTAGTTTTTGTGCTAGTTTTTGTGCTAGTTTTTGCGTTAGCATTATCATTTACTATCACTGAGAAAACTGTAAGTTTATCTACATCAAATTGAGCCTTTCCATTGCCGTTTTCTTGCAATTCCTCTTGTACTCTTGCTATGCCACGATTGAATTTGTTTACATAGCCAAGAACCCGCAAAGCCTCGGCTACTATTGGATTGCGATAGTCGTTTACGTTAGGGAAATTTTCGGGGCGGGCATTGCCATAGAGACCGCCTGCGTTGGTTATTTCAAGCCTATCGTCATATTGGTACAGTTTGGTGGGAGTATTGGTCTTATAATCCCTATGCATCAATGCATTCATTACTAGCTCACGGATTGCCCATTTGGGATAGTTTTTTTGTATTTCCTCCCTCAAATTTGTAACCGGTACAGGGCGAGCCACTATAAGCGAGTCACCAATAAAGTCATCTATGCGTGGAAGCATTGTCATCAAGCTTCCCATGAATTCCTTTTCTTTTATTATTGGGGCTGCATTGTCTTTTCCTCCAAAGCTGACATATTGTATATAATCTCCAAATAAAAAGTATTTGGGATTTTTGCCGAACAATATGATTGCTGCGTTGGTGGGGCAATCGTATTTCATATTGTAAAGCCTCAACGATGCCATTTGCTCCTTTATGCTACGTGTGTCGGCTGCAAGCACTTCCTCATCTATGGCTTTAGGGAGGTATTCGTTTATAAATTGTTTGGTATCAATATCATCTAATGTTGCTTCCAAGCAGGGTGTGGTGTCGAATGTGGGAAAATTTGCACTTCTGCGTTCCACCAAAATGTTTTCCTCTTGGGTTGTTGCCTTGTCCTTTCTTGGGCCTATGCGTATGTATGTTCTTCCGTGGTAACGTACGGGCGGAAATTCCGAGGGGAAAACCTCTACAATCAGTACATCGCCATCGTCAAATGAAACAAAATCGACATTCATTACGGGGAGTGGAAGGATGTTTCCTTCTGTGCGTATCGATGATATGTTTTTCAACAGTGCGTCGGTAACTTTCAGACCGTTTCTTTGTCCATTGTCATCGATACCAATCAACAAGTAGCCCGCTTTTTTTGAATTGGGCATATCGTTGGCAAAAGCGCAAATTGCTTCACAGAATTTGTCCTTGTTTGTTGTAGAAATAGTCTTTTCTATTCTGAAGGTTTCTGTGCTTTGCAATAGTTTCTGTAATTCCTCTTTTGTTATCATGGTTCTATATCATCTTTTTCAGTTCAACAATTGCCTGCTGTATTTCGGTTTCCAAAGCCTCTATTCTCTCCATTATGACATCGGGGGCATCATAAACAACTATTTCACGCTCAAATTCCTTATATTTGTTTATTGACAAGTCATATCCCTTCTCACGAATTTCCTCCACTGGTACAAGGAACGATTTGTCCTTTCTGGTTCTCTCTGCCTCGGCATCGAGGTTGTGGAAACGCTCAACGATGTCCGGGATGTCATTGTCGGCAATGGGGTTACGTTTGTCATCGAGCGAAAAACCGTCTGCAGTCATATCATAGAACCAAACCTTGTCCGTTCCTCCTGCATTTGTCTTGGTAAATACTAATATCGCAGTCGATACTCCTGCGTAAGGTTTGAATACACCACTTGGCATTGAAATCACAGCTTGCAAGCGTTGGTTATCTACAAGCTCTTTGCGGATAGCCAAATGTCCTGTACTTGTACCAAAGAGAACACCGTCGGGAACAATGGATGCACATCTGCCACCCAATTGAAGCATTCTCACGAACAAAGCCATAAACAAAAGCTCTGTTTTCTTTGTCTTGGTGATGGCAAGCAGTGATTTGCTCACAGCATCATAGTCGAGACTTCCTGCAAACGGTGGATTCGCAAGGCAAAGAGTATATTTGTTTTCATCGGTATTGTCGGTTGAAAGGCTGTCCTTATATTCTACATCGGGGTTATCTACACCATGTAGCATTAGGTTCATAGCACCAATACGAAGCATTGTTGTGTCGGTGTCGAAGCCGTGCAACAAACCGTTCTTGTAGTGCTTCATATTCTCCGGTTTCAGAAGTTCAGTCTTGTAATGCTCCTGAACATATTTTGCACTCTCTACGATAAAGCCTGCCGAACCCATTGCAGGGTCGCAGATTACATCCTTAACAGTTGGTTGCATCATATCAACCATCATCTTTATTATGTGACGTGGAGTGCGGAACTGTCCGTTATTGCCACTCGCTGCCATCTTGCCAAGAACATACTCATAGACATCGCCCATAGTATCACGGTTGTTCATGTCAAGGGCATCAATGCCTTCGACAATCTTAACCAGTGTGCGTGGGTTCTGGATGAGGAACGTTGCATTTGCCATGAATTTGCTATATGCCGACTCCTTGCCGGTATTCAAGTTCTTGATAAAAGCAAAGGCATCCCTACTGATAATTCTATACATTTCCTCTGCTTCCTTGTTCTTGAATACACTCCATCTAAGAGTATCGTATGCAACATCCCTATTGTTCTCCGGGTTATGCCACATTCCTTCACCAAATGTAGGTTCTTTAACCGCTACACCCATAATGCTTGCATTCGCTTCCTTTGTTTTCTGAGCATCATCTAGCATCTTCATAAAGAACAGATATGTCATCTGCTCCAATATGGTGATTGAATTGGTTATACCACCAGTCCAAAAGGCATCCCAGATAGCATCTATACGGTTTTTTATTTCTCCGGTAATCATAATATTGTCTGTTTCAATCTTGTAAAGTGCTAAGGAGTTCCTCTAAATCGTTGCGGCTGTTTATTAGCATAGGACTACCATCTACATATATGCAGCCATGTATATCTTTCTGTGAAGGCTCCACCCCATATACCAAATGATGAAGTGATACATTTAGGACTGTACTCACCTTTGCTAATGTTAGCGCATTCTTTGTACTGAATAGTTTAGCAAGGTTTTGGGGAGCTACACCTACAGCCTTTGCAAAATCAGCCTTACTCATTCCAACTGCATTTAGCATCTCTACTGCATGTTCCTCAAAGTATGTTTTCTTATTGTCTAATACATCCATATAATATTACTTTCCAACAAATATATGAAAGTATTATTAAACCTCAATAAAAAACACGGAAATTTATCTAAAAATATAATTTTATTATACAAAAGTATTACATATATTATATTTTTGTATTACCTTTGACATAGAAAATAAGAGAAACAATTATGGCAAACGAACGAAAATATAAAATAGGTTGTTTGCAGTAGTGCCCCACGCCTCTCTCAAAGTACCGTCCTTCTTCAAGAACAAATAGTGTGCTACACCATTCTGCAATTTTGCCTTTAAGACATCAATCAACTGAGCTTTTATTATACCCATTGCATCGCATCCCGTACGGTTAGAAATTACATTTGCTCTACGGCTTGTACTGCTATTGATTATCACTGCGTTATTTACTATTGCTATCATAATATGTTATTTACTATTGCTATCATAATATTGGTAATTTATGGTTAATATCTATAATTTATATCATAGTTAAGAATATAGGTAATATTATATAGGCGAAACAATCGTGCTCAACAAAGACATTTATATTGTTTGCATTATTAAATAATAAGATTACATAGTTGTATACATGACAAAAATAATATAGAGTGATAGCGACTTTAAATTGCAACCACTCATATTTATTTACAATTTAAGAAACTGTTTAAATTTCTTTCTAAAATAATGATTACATTGACCGCGAGTTGTGCTTGCCTTTTTATGCTCTTTTTTGTCTGTTTTCCCCTTTTTCGCAGTTACATAGCCCGCTATGCGCCTTTGAAAAATGAAAAAACATCCTAAAAAAGACCTATAAAAATTTCAAGGACATAAATTTAAACAGTTTCTAATATCAAATAAATAGCTCTATGTTAAAAGATTTTACGATGCACATATTTATAAAACAATATAATTTGTAAATAAAATATCAAGAAAATTAATTTTTTCTTCATTTCTATTTCGTATATTTGCGATATTCAAAAGTTAAACTCTTGAACAAGCATATAAACATAGGGCGTCAATAAACAGATACCAAAGTTAATATTAAAAACAGATAAATGGTACCTAACTTTAAGCTCCCACGCTCTTTTTTGTTTACCCGATTTCATAAGGGAGCTATGAAATCAGCATACATATTTAATATATGAAGAAATTTTACTTTAAACAGTTACTAATTGCATTCATTGCATTTCTATGCTGCGCTATGGTAAATGCACACGATTTTGTGGTAAATGACATCTACTACAATATTACATCACCCAATGAAACTGTGCTGACGGTTGATGTCACCTTTGAAGGTTCATCATACTCTTCTTCAAAAAAGACATACGCCGACAGCGTTGTAGTACCCGAAACAGTAACCTACAAAAACAAAAAATACAGCGTTACAGGAGTTGCAAACAGAGCTTTCTATAATTGTGTCAACCTTACCGGCGTTTCTCTCCCTAACAGCGTAAAGAAAATCGGCACATATGCATTTTACGGCTGTACCAACCTCACCGGAGCTGTACTCCCTGACAGCGTAAAGGAGATAGGCACATATACTTTTTATAATTGTGGTAAACTAAACAATGTAACTATTCCCGACAGTCTGGAAAGCATCGGTAACTACGCATTCTACAAATGCACAAGCCTTGCAGAAATAATTATCCCCGAAAGCGTTAATAAAATAGGATATAGTGTTTTCAGAGATTGTAGCAGCCTTAGAAACGTCACACTGCCTAAAGGGATAACAACCATCGACTCATACACATTCTATAATTGTGTATCTCTCCAGAATGTTACACTGCCGGACAGCTTGACAATGATAGGTAACTATGCATTCTATGGATGCGATGGATTTACCAGCATCACGCTGCCCGAAAACTTGAAAACCGTCAACAGCTATGCGTTCTATGGTTGCGACAATATCACAAGCATATTTATCCCTAAGAACCTGACAAACATAGGTACCTGCGCATTTAACAACTGTGTAAACATTACAGAGATAAAGGTTGACAAAGATAACACTGAATATGACAGTCGCGAGGATTGCAACGCTATCATCAAAACATCAAACAATATTCTTCTCGCCGGATGCAATTACTCAGTAATCCCCTCCACTGTGACAAGCATAGGTCAATACGCATTCTTCGGAGCAACCAAACTAGAGAATGTTACTATACCTCAACAACTTACAAGTATTGGCAACTACGCATTCTATAATTGTATAGGCATAGAAGAGGTAGTTATCCCCGACAATGTGAAACAAATAGGTAACTACGCATTCCAGAATTGTAATAATATAACAGACATAAACCTTCCCAAAAACTTGGAGACAATGGGAACAGGCGTGTTTGCCGGCTGTAATAGCATTGGCAGCATCACCATTCCCAGTAAAATAACAGAGATACCAGAGTATACATTCGACAAATGCTTCGACCTCGAAGAGGTTATCTTGCACGACAGCGTGACAACTATCGGTGGTTATGCTTTCCGCGAGTGCAGTAGCATTGAAGACATCAACCTCAAAGGTGTTAAAACCATTAGTTATAATGCATTTGAAGAATGTAACAGCATTGAGGCAGTTACATTTGGCGATAGCATTACAAGTATTGACGAAGAGGCTTTTATTAACTGCTATAGTTTAGAAAAGTTAACCCTCCCAAATAGTGTGAAAGAGATTGGTGCCAGGGCGTTCCAAAACACACCATGGTACGACGAACAGCCCAACGGTGTTGTATATTTGGGTAACATCCTGTATGAATATAAAGGCAAAATGGCAGAGGAGACTACCATCAATGTCAAGGAGGGAACATATCTTATCGCTAACTATGCATTTGCCGATCGCAAAGAGCTCAAAGGGATAACACTGCCAAAAAGCCTGACAACAATTGGAAAATACACTTTCAATGAATGTGAAAATATAACAGAAATCAGCCTTCCTGAGAATTTGGATTTCATCGGCGATTATGCTTTTTTTAATTGCACCGGCTTGACAAGTATTTCGTTTCCAAAAAGCCTGAAAGCAATCAATCAGTATACATTCAGTGGCTGTTCAGGGTTGACAAGCATTACATTCCCCAACGAACTTACAACCATCGGCAATTACGCATTCAAAAGCTGCACCGGCTTGACAAGCATTACACTGCCCGACAGTCTGAAGACTCTTGGCAATTATGCTTTCCGCGACTGCTCGGAACTGACAGATATAAACTTCGGTAAAGGTCTTGAAGTTATTGGCAGATACTCATTCTACTATTGTAGCGGACTCTCCAATGTTACAATTCCCGATAACATCACAGAGATTTCAGCATACGCCTTCGCGTATAGCAGCAATCTGAAGACCTTTACAATAGGTATGAACGTCAAAACCATTGGCTCTTATATTTTATCGGGTTGCAGCGCAGTAAATGCTATATATGTAATGAGTGAGACACCGCCCACTGTAACAAGCGGAATATTCTCAAGCAATTCATATTACAGTAATACCACTCTCTATGTCCCCAAAGGAACAGTGGAGGTGTATAAAGAGGATAAAATTTGGAGCAAGTTCGAAGATATCCAAGAGCACGAACTCACCGGCATCAACAGCGCAGAGGCTGAAACAGCTGTCGTAGAAGTTACAACTAATGGCATCGTCATCAAGAATGCCGATGGCGCAGCTATAAGCGTTTACAATGTCGTTGGCGTTCTTGTAGAGGAAACAAGTAGCTATACAGGCGAGACAATGATGCTCGACAGAGGTGTTTACATCATTCGCATTGGTGAAAAGACCTTGAAGGTTAGAATCTAATTATTATCATATTATTACGACCTCCCTGCTATAAATTATGCAGGGAGGTCGTAATTTATGTGTAATCTTTAAATTATATTTATCAATTAATTTATAATTACCCCCTAAGGTATAAACTATCGCAAACGTAAATACAATTTACGTTTAGCCGATATGAGTACAATGGTGGACAAAAAAATAAAAACAGCTACCTTATGAGTAACTGCTTCGGAGGTGCCTGGCAGATTCGAACTGCCGTGGACGGTTTTGCAGACCGCTACCTAGCCTCTCGGTCAAGGCACCATATATATAGATTGCCTTTCGGCTTAATTGCGGTGCAAAGGTAAAACTATTTTTTTGAACTACAAGTATAAAAATGCTTTTTTTTGTATATAAAGACATTTTATTCCAATTTTTGAGGTTAAAATATGTGAGAAATTTAGTTTTTTCTTAATTTCGCCACTATTATGCATAGAAAGGTTAGGCAGTATATTGAAAAATTTTCTCTGTTGCGCGACGATGACAGGGTGGTGGTGGCTCTGAGCGGCGGTGCCGATTCTGTTGCCCTGCTGTATGTTCTTGTGAGGTTGGGGTATTCAGTTATTGCCGTGCATTGCAATTTCCATCTTCGTGGAGAGGAGAGCGTACGCGACGAGCGTTTTGTGAAAGAACTATGCCACAAGATGGGAATTGAGTTGACAGTTGCCGATTTTGATACTTTTGGATATGCTGCAGAAAAGAAAATCTCTGTCGAGATGGCTGCACGCGAACTTCGATACGATTTTTTTGAAAAGGTAAGACTTGGGTGTGGCGCTACGGCTATTGCAGTGGCGCATCACAGAGATGATGTTGCAGAGACTGTGTTGATAAATCTTTTACGTGGTACGGGTATCAGGGGTTTGCATGGCATTCAACCGCGTAATGGTGCTGTTGTGCGTCCGTTATTGTGTGTTGGTCGTGACGATATTTTAGAATATCTACGCAGCGTGGGCGAGGTTTTTGTAACTGATAGTACCAATCTTAGCAACGACTATATAAGAAACAAAATCAGACTGGATATTCTTCCTTTAATGCGCGAGATTAACCCTTCTGTAACAGCTACCCTTGCCGAGAGTGCTGCCAGGGTTGCCGAGGCGGAAAAGGTATATATGCGTGGTATTAAGGAGGGTATTGAGCGTGTTTTTTCCGTTGGCAGAATAGATATAAAGTTGCTGTTGAAAGAGCCTTCGCCGCTTGCACTCTTACACGAAATACTCTCGGAATATGGTTTCAATGGTTCACAGAGCGAAGATGTTCTAAACAATATAAACGGTGGGAGCGGAAAGGAGTATTCAAGTGCTACACATACACTTACGCGCGACAGAGATTTTCTCATAATTTCTGAGACCGAAAAGGTGGTGAGCATTGACGAGGAACTTCCTACGGATGGTCACATAGTAACGCTGTATGGCGATATTTATGCAGCAACACAAATTTTCGACGGCAACATAGAGAAGAATAAAAATGTTGCGATGCTCGATGTCGATAAACTGAAAAAGCCTTTAAGGGTGCGCACAGTGCGTCGGGGTGATAGGTTTTCGCCTTTCGGCATGCGAGGTAGCAAGGCAGTGAGCGACTATCTCACTGACATAAAAAAATCATTGCCCGAGAAGCGTCGACAGCTTGTCGTTGTCGACGCCGATGACAAAATAGTGTGGTTGGTGGGCGAGAGGATTGCTTCGCAGTATGCCGTTTCTTCGCATACATATACTATAGTGCGTTTTAAATGGAAAGCAAAATAATAATAAATAAAACTATGAGAAACAGCTATTTATCGATTCTCTTTTTATTGCTTGTGATGGTTTCGTGCAAGCA
Organism: Bacteroidaceae bacterium; assembly: GCA_017467015.1. Classification (GTDB taxonomy): domain Bacteria; phylum Bacteroidota; class Bacteroidia; order Bacteroidales; family Bacteroidaceae; genus HGM04593. The sequence goes on along the minus strand of JAFTTA010000264.1, from coordinate 2,841 downwards.
GTCGCAACAGCAATCTGCGCAGGATGAAAAGCCTGTGTTGATGCTTCGTATGAGTATAAACAATACAATTACCGATGAGGCATGGGCAAAAATGTTATCTTCCATAAAGAAGTACCCCGAGTGTTGCGACGAGGTGTGGTTTTCGTCAGGAATAGGCATTATTCCTCTTGATAAGCACCACGAACATGCCAAGCGCTTACTGAAAGCAAAGGAAGATCTTAAAGAGTTGGGTATTGGTTATTCCGTTCAGATACAGATGACACTAGGACATGGCGATCAGTTGGGTATTGCCGATCAGTGGATTGCAAAGACGTGGACCGGATGGACAGGCTCCACAGGTGTAGAGGCAAAATATTGCAACTGCCCTCTGCAACCCGCTTTTCTCGAGTATATGCGCAAGATGACAAGAATATATGCCGAGGTTAAGCCTGCGGTGCTTTGGATAGACGACGACTTGAGATATGACAATCACTATCCTGCTACCGAAGGTTCCAAGATAGGTTGTTGGTGTGCTACTTGTATAGAGGCTTTCAGTGCATCGGAAAACTACAAATGGACACGTGAGACACTAGATAAAGCAATGAATACCGACAAAGAGCTGGCAGAAAGGTGGAAGAGTTTTTCGCTTAATTCATTGAAACAGGTGGCACGTCTCATAGCCGAAGAGGTTCGCGCTGTGTCGCCCGAGGTAAAAATGGGATATCAAAAGACATTCTTTACTCGCGACACATTGGTTGTAAAGACCATTCTTAAAGAGCTTGCCGATGTTAGTGGAAAGAAGGTCACTTACCGTCCCGGTGGTGCTGCCTACTACGATAAGTTCCATCCTGCCGAACAAATAAAGAAGAGTATGGATGCCGCCAGATTCATGCATCTTATCGGTTGCCCCGACTATGTCGATGTGTGGTGTCCCGAGATTGAAAGCTATCCGCGTCATTATGGCTCACGCAGTGGACAAAGTGTATTGCTCGAGGGTTTTGCCGGGTTGGCTTATGGAATGAATTCTGTGAGTATGTTTGTTACTGATCGTGGTCAGGAGAGTCCCGAACTTAAGGCTTCTTCTATGTTACGTCCAATAGCAGAGGGTTCTGCTACATTGCGCGAGTATGCCCGTGCCAACAAGGGTACAACAGTTGTAGGTTTCCGTGCAAATGAAAACAATACTACTCTCTTTGAGTTTGGTATAAAAGGTGTTCCGGTGTTGCCGGGAGTGGGCATCAGTTTGGGTACGTTGAGTAAAAACGAGTTGTACGCTGTTAATATTTACGGTCAGCCATCTTCTGCCATTCAAGCCTTTCGCGATGAGATGAATAAGAAAAGCGCGGCTCCTGTTTTGTGCAAGTCACCATTCGTAGGGTTGGTAATTCCTCGCGTCGATGCATCCGGTGAGCTTCGCACTCTTGGTGTTATGAATTGTCGCATTGATGTTCAAGGACCTATACGCTTCGAGCTTTCATCATTACCGCAAGATACTGATAGAGCTGTGTGGTATGAATTGAAAAAAGAACCTGTGACACTGAATATCCAGCGTCAGGATGGTGTGGCATTTATTGAAATTCCGGAGATTGCTGCTTGGAATGCAGGATTTTTGAAATTTTGATAATCGGTTCACTATATACTAAAAGCGGATGCTTCACCAGTGAAGCATCCGCTTTTAGTATATAGTGAATTTATTATCCGTTCATGCTTATCAGGAACTCGGCGTTATCTTTGGTTTTGCTCAGATGCTCTTTTACAAATTCCATGGCTTCGAGTGAGGTCATGTCGGCGAGGTGTTTGCGCAGAATCCACATGCGGTCGAGTGTCTGTTTGTCAAGCAAAAGGTCGTCGCGGCGAGTGCTCGATGCTGTAATGTTTACTGCGGGGAAGATACGTTTGTTGCTCAGCATGCGGTCGAGCTGAAGCTCCATGTTTCCTGGTCCTTTAAACTCCTCGAAAATAACTTCGGCCCTTTTTGAGCCGGTGTCGATGAGAGCTGTTGCAATAATGGTGAGTGAACCGCCATTCTCAATGTTTCGTGCCGCTCCGAAGAATCTCTTGGGTTTGTGCAGGACATTGGCATCGACACCTCCCGAGAGTACTTTGCCCGATGCTGGCGACACGGTGTTGTAGGCTCGTGCCAGACGTGTTATCGAGTCGAGGAAGATTACGACGTCGTGACCGCACTCAACCATTCTCTTTGCACGCTCAAGCACTATTCCCGCAATCTTCACATGGCGTTCGGCGGGCTCGTCGAAAGTCGATGCAATAACCTCAGCGTTTACACTGCGTGCCATGTCGGTAACCTCTTCGGGGCGCTCGTCAATGAGCAACATTATCATGTAAACCTCGGGGTGATTGGCTGCGATGGCATTTGCAATATCTTTGAGCAACAATGTTTTACCGGTCTTTGGCTGCGCCACTATGAGTCCGCGTTGTCCTTTGCCTATGGGCGAGAAGAGATCTACAACGCGTGCCGATAGGTTGTCGTAGCTGCCGTTACATAGTGTGAATTTCTCTTCGGGGAAGAGGGGGGTGAGGTTATCGAACGAAACACGGTCGCGTACGAGCTCGGGTGCAAGTCCGTTTATCTTGTTAACTTTTACAAGGGGGAAGTATTTCTCGCCGTAATTTGCGGGGCGTATTGTACCCTCTACTACGTCGCCGGTTTTTAGGCCATAGTGGCGTATCTGGTATTGCGATACATATACATCGTCGGGCGATGCAAGGTAGTTGTAGTCCGATGAACACAAGAAACCATAGTTGTCGGGCATTATTTCCAGCACACCTTCTATCTTCAGAATGTCGGCAAAATCGTAGGTCATCTGACGGGGATCCTGCTGTTTGTTACCTGCTGTTTGT
>JAFTTA010000263.1 GCA_017467015.1 Bacteroidaceae bacterium | reverse complement strand
TGGCGCTCAGGTGAAAATTATCTGCATGGTACAGGACATGGAGTGGGGCACTTCCTTAATGTACATGAGGGTCCTCATCAGATACGTATGAACAACATGCCTGCTCCTCTGTTGCCGGGTGTGACGGTGACAAACGAACCGGGGCTTTACAAGGCAGGGCGTTTCGGCATACGTATAGAAAATACCATGCTTGTGGAGCATTTCTGTTCTTCAGAGTTTGGCGATTTCTGCTCTATGCGTCCATTGACCATTTGCCCCATAAGTAAAGAGCCTATCGTTCCCGAACTTCTTGGCGAAGAAGCAATAGGTTACCTGAATGATTACCATAAATGGGTGTATGAAAAATTGTCTCCATATTTCAGTGGTGATGAATTGACATTCCTTAAAGAGGCGTGTTCAGCACTATGAAAAGATTATATATAGCAGTTGTATCTGCTCTGCTGTTGTTGTCGTGTAGCGACAAGGGTAACAGGGTTGTTGGCACTCTCTCCGACGTGGCTTTTATTGCCCATGCAGGGGGGAGCATAGGCGGGTTGGCAATGACCAATTCCATGGAAGCGCTTTATGCTGCACGTGACAAAGGTTACAAATATATAGAGCTTGATTTGCAGTTTACTTCCGACTCGGTGTTGGTTGCTATGCACGATTGGGCAGAGTATAATATGGCTGTGGGGCAAGAAGAGAGGGGCGACAGCGCCCCCTCATTCGCCGAGTTATCTTCGCGCGGATTGCCCAATGGCTTTACCTTGTTGACACATTCCGATATATACGATTTTTTTATTGCAAACGATTCCATATGCTTCGTCACCGACAAAATATCGAATCCTGATATTCTCGACAATTTTTTCCCGGGGTTAGAGTCGCGCATGGTTGTCGAAGCTTTCAGCTACAAGGATTATGTGGCGTTGCATGAGCGTGGCTACAGGTATGTTACATATTCGTGCATGGCAGAAGATGTGGCAACAGCTTCGTTGAAACATATTCTTTTCAGTGCTCTTTTCCCGGGGCAAAGAATAGATAAATTGGCATTGCATACATCGGCTTTTGATTATATATACATGAAGCTGCTGTTGACACTTTTCGATTTTGAAATCTCTCTCTTCACAATAAACAGTATTGACGAGATACCTGAGGTGGCTTTCGCCGGCTTGAAGTATATATATACCGATGCATTGTATTAATAAGCTGTTTTAAATACTTGCTTCGCTCACTATTCTCGTTTTTTTGTTTTTGTGACTTTCTATTTGCAATGTGGTTGGTAGTGGGTGGTTGTAGCATATCCACACAAGGATGGCGGTTGCCATCACCCGGTCGTCGTGGTTGCCTTCGACTGCTCCCATCTCCTTGCCATTGTCCTTTATTTCGTAAAGGTCAAGTTCGTATGTGGTCTCTATGCATCGTTCCACATAAAGTCCGTCGCGAATGGCTTTTATCAGGAAGTTTATTACCATGGGTTTTGTCGATGGATTTGTGTGGAAACCCCATCGGCGCGGACGTCCCTGCCTTATCTCTTGTGACGATGTTCGGCTGTAGAGGTTGCTGTACTTGCCTGCAATTTCGTTGAGTATATATTCAAAATTATCGCCTTCGGTGCCCTCGGTCTCCAGTGTGTTTGCCTCAATGACCAGCAGAGCATTGTCGTATGCTCGCGCAATCTCCACTGCTTTCCATGCAAGTTTGTCGTGTTCTATGTGACCGTGCCAACAGGCTGCGATTTCCGGAACGCCGCCTTCGAGCATGGGCAGACGGTCGGCAACCATTATACATGAGTAGTCTGCCTTGTCGGATACACCTCCTACGTCGACGGTCACAATGTAACGGTCGCGATAGTGTCGGGATGTATCGGGCATCAGCCATACTTTCAGCACATTCTCACTACTGTTCTCGCCAGGCTTCAGCGGCTCAAATATGCTTTCTGTCTCAATGCGTTTGTTGCGCGAGTCACAGTCTGTTATCTTCTCTTTGCTTACAACGTCTCCCACCCATGCAGGTGGCACACACCATTCTCTGATGTTCTTTACGTAGGATATTTTAAATACTCTGCGTCCGGTGCTTTGAAAGGCTTCGTTGACTGTAGAGGGAAATTCTGAGAATAGTCGCCACTCCTCGGGCATTTCGCGTCTTTTGTCGCGGTACCATGCTATTGCTTCGAGCGTGGCACCAAGCCTGAACAACTCTTTTTCGTAGTCGTCCATGCTTTCGACAAATGACGGATAATCACTCCCCTTTATGTTTTTACTGTAGAGGTCTATGCTGTACCATGGAATGAAGACGGGGGTGAAGTTGTTGCGTCCGGCTGTGGCTTCTATCCATGTGCGATGAAAGAAATTGCCTACACCTTTTGCAGTCGACTCCATCACCTTCATGGTGTATGCTCCGCTGGCTATGGAGCCGAATATAGATTGCACAAGGTCTTCGGGTTTGCGTCCTGCAGTCGCTTTCCATAGCCCCACCTCTGTCAGATGTGCCATGCTTATATCTTCGCTGCGCAGTGAATCGGGTTTCTGTGCCGAGCCAAGTGAATAGCGGCTGTTGCTCCAGCTTATCACACGTGTCTTTTGCGTGCCCTGATAGGGTGTAGTTGTCAGTTTCTTGCCTCCTGTAGCCCATAGGGGATAGTTGTTGATGACCTTTGCCAATATGCCCGATACTATCGACGACTGTTTCTCTACATCGCCACAAATGACAGAGTTCCAGTTACGTTTATGCACCAATTGTATCCACAGCATGTAGAGCTGTGTGAGTGTGGAGCCTCCCCATTGGCGTGCTTTGCACAAAATGATGTCTATGGGCTTTTCTGCCATTCGCAACTTTTCCATCTCTTTCAGATAGTGACGTTGAGGGCGGTTGAGCGTAAAGGGTATGTCTCTTCCACGCCCTTTGTCAGAGATTATTGCCATGGTTTTTGCCCAATATTCAAAGTCGTATTTTATGCGTTCGCGACAAAATTCCAACCACAATGTTATTATATCTCTGTGTCCCGGCGTATTTATTCCGCGTTCACGCAGATAGCCTTTTGCTCCTTTATCGATAAGCGTAGATGTGAATTTTCTATCTACCATTTTAGTCGGCAGGTTCATGTGGCTGAGAGGAAAATCCTCAATTTCCACCTCGCTGCGTTCCACTGCCGTAGAGCCTTCTCCGGTGACCGGGTTGTAGGGCGCTGAGAT
>JAFTTA010000020.1 GCA_017467015.1 Bacteroidaceae bacterium | reverse complement strand
TTTAGTGTCTGTCCTCGGGCTTCAATGGGTCATTTACAATGTGCAGCGGCACAAGTTCTATATAGTCGAACCAATATCCAATATATCCGCTAGATAAAGGATCAGAGATTTCTCCAATATTTTTGAACCGCAGCCAATTTCCACCCTCCACAATATGTTCAGTCAAAATTATTTTGCGCATTATACTATAATCGTCACGTGCGGGGGCTTTCTCGCCAGTAGAGAAATTATGTGTAATGTATGTATCGGGGGCTTTCATCCAGCCTTTATTCCTGAGAAGTTTGTCATTTTCCACTCCATTATCTAAAGTCTCATTGTCCCTTACCCATCCGATGCGTTCGTCTGTCGACATTATATCCGTGCAAATAGGTAGCCCGCATATCTTGTCATCGAAATAGACTTGAAAAAAACTTGTTTCACGTACACTCTTAGTCGGTGGTAGCATTGTTGAAATTCTTATTTCATATGTTTTTGAAGGTACGGGAGGTATCTTTATGGCTACATCGTATTGGTTCATAAACACAAAGATATCACCGTTGTGACCATAATCAATACGACTATGCAATATGTTTTCTTGTCCATATCTTTTGAGTCCTTTGCAATATTCTATTGGGAAATAGGTATATGAACTGCCTTGCCATAAATTATTGCTCGAAAGTTCGGGTTGCAAAGCTGCAATGTCAAATCTCATACGTTCGTTGAGTATGTTTCCAGACATTTCATCCTCGTTATATATAAGAATTTTATCTATCGGGTGAATAAGGCCGTTGCCTGCTGTCGGTACAAAATCGGCATACTGCTCATCCGCCTGGGTGAATTCCGTAAGTTCCATGATGCGCACGTCAAGATGGTTGCGCATTTCGAAATTATATGGCAGGTCGCGTTTGTTGTAGTTAATGTAGATATTTTGTGCTTCGGTGGTGCTAAGGGGCTTCAGTACTTTCATCAACTTTCCCATCATCGTGGGGAAATAGTTGTAAAGGTCGTATCCGGGAACAAAGACATAATTGTATGCGCCTTCCTTGTACCCCGATTCGGAAGGTACTATCATGTTGTATGGTAATTCACCCTCGACAAAGTGGTAGGCAATGAATTTATTGAGCGCGTTTTTGGGACTGCGAGGGTTGTCCTTATCCTCTGTGCCGTACCATTTCTCGGCGAAGGCTTTCAGGTCGGCAAGGGTGTAGATGCCGTTCTTGTGGAACACCTCGTCAGGCTCGACAAAGGCAGTGTATTTAATGTATTTTTTCTTAGGAACATATTTTTGTAAACGGCTGTTGCTTAAAATTGGTTCGGTATATGAAAAATCCATCATATCCAAAACTTTGCTCTCGAAGCCAGTCTCGGCAATAGCCTTGCTGAATATACTGAAGAACCCATGCTCGGCAATCTGTGCTGCAACTGAAGGGCTTTTGGTATTAATGGGTTTGTCAATCAGGTGGATTATGCCATTCTCTACTTGATTATCGCCATCTATTATAGCTGCGTCGTTGTTGAGCATAATATAGAAGCGTTCATCCGTTACTTTGTAGTTGATGGTCAACATTCTGTCGTTGAAATTCCATTTGTCTATTGCCCCTTCTCCAAAATCAGCCGTGTGGTAGTTTTTTTCTATTAAGTGCATACGAGCAATGACATTTGCCATAGAGTCGCTCAATTCTTCGACAAGCGGCGAGGTTACTCCCGTCCAAATGGGGTCGTCTGTCTTTTTTGTCGCCCAATAGATGCTATCCTGTTCTTGAATGTATTTTTCAACTGCGTCGTTGTTGGGTAGGAACAAAGTATATTGCCCATAGGTCTGCAATAGCGAGAATAGTTCTGCTCTTTTAAGCAGTGTTATAAAATGCGAGTACTTCTCGCTGCGATTAAGCATAAAATCAGCCACCGTCTCACCTGTGAAGGTGTAGCGGTTACTCCTGTCGATGTCGTCGGTGCATGCGATGATTGACAATGACAATGCGAGTACAAATAATATTTTATACATTTACACTCTTATTAACTTATATTTCTAAAAAATGTATGTGCAAAATAGTACATCAAACAATTGAATTTCATGTACAACTATTCGTATGTACTATTTTGCATTCAACCTACACCAAACTATCTTGTAGGAGGAAGAGGAGGATTGCCACAAGAGTCTGTAGGTCCAACTTGTCTGCCGTTCTCATCTACACATATTGCTTGGGTATCATATTCATCACGAGATATAACACATGTTAATTTATAAGAAAAATAACTGCATTCCCTTGCTACATATGGTTTTGATGCACCAGACTCACATGCAGCACTACAAATAGCCGATGATGAATTTTCGTACCAACCTCCTCTAATCTCTTTCATTTGACTGTTAGTCAATTTTGTGGCATCTTTAAGTACCACGGCTTTAATTTTCTTCATGATTTTTAAAAATTAAATTAGTTTGTAAATGATTATTTTGTAACCCACACGGTTACATCTTTGTAGCCTTATCAATAAAATATATTAAGTCTTCTATTTTATATTCGTTTGGTAGCATATGTCCGTTAACAATTGTTGTGGGTGTAGAACTTAGCCTACTGCTTTTTATCCATTGCTGATGGTTGCTGAATTCTTTGAGAACTGCCTCATCTTCAATGTCAAGATTATAGTTCTCGAAGAATTTTTCCTTCTCTGCTTTCCCGCCATCGTACCATTTGTTGTATATCTCAGTT
>JAFTTA010000262.1 GCA_017467015.1 Bacteroidaceae bacterium | reverse complement strand
CTCTGCTGTCACCTCGACAGGCATCTGCTCATACAAGGGGTTGTTGAGTCTTACGGGGAAAGGCATGCGGTTTTTCTCTTCGTCGAAGCCGTAAATGTTGATGCTTGTAGAATCTGCAAGTATTTCACCGTTGTTGTAGAATGCCGGCTTCTGGTTTGCACGCCATGTATCTATCTGTTTCAGGTCTATAGTGTTAGCATTGAGAACTGTGCCTGTCTTGCCGTCGATCATCATCACGATAAGTGTAGCATTGCTGGTGTTTGTGATTGATGAGGGCAAGGGAATTTCGTTTTCATAGATGTATTGTACATCCTGCTCTACGGTTGCGGGGATTGAGCCTTCATAACCTTTTCTGTCGGGGTACATTCCGCGAGCGATGTAGTTATAAGTAACTCCGTCAATTTTTACATTGTCCTCGGTGTAAACAAAACCTATTCTGTAATCAATGTTGCTGTAGCTGTTGCTGAACTCAGTGTAAACAGTTACTGCCATTGTGCTATCTGATGTGTACATTGCGTCAACGTCAATATTGGCGGGCGCGTCTACATTGTAGCGTGCTTTGTATGCGTTGGTCATTGCTGTCTGTGAGATAGCTTTGCCTGTGATGGATTTTGCGAGTGTGTCGCAACGGTCGAAGAGCAATCCGTCTGTGATGCTGCTGAGACCGGGGAGGTAGTTCTCTGCATCTTCCTCTGTGTCGGCTGTTGCGATACAGATCATACTTTCGGTGTATTTCTTGTCTGTGTCGAGGGCTTTCCATGCGCTGATGATGTTCTTGCCCTGTGTGTTCCAATCGCCGAGACCGGCTTCCATGATGATACGACGCACGGGTTCTGTGGGTGTCAGACGTCCTTCGGGGTGGATCTTTGTGTAGACTGTCATCTGGTGACCGTATGCACTTGTGGGCACGGGAGCTACTTCGTAGTAACCATTGCTGCTACCGTCCCATCCGAGGTTGAAGTGGAAGAGACCGTTTACATCGAATCCGTCAACAACGTATGCGTGACCATTGTATTCGTCGGGTTTGTTACTACCTTTGCCGAGCATGGGGCGTCCCTGACTCAACTCCTCTGCAAGCATGTCTCTGAGTACAGGAGGCTGGTTGAGGTAGTTTTTACAATTGATTGATTGGATGTTTTTGTCGTATCCGAAGTATGTTGCATATTTGTGTCCGTCGGTTACTGCACCTGTACCTCCAAGACCATAACCTGCACCAAGGGCAACACCACAGTGGTAGAGAAGTTTGGCTACAGCATTTGCCTCTGTCTGTGTGTATGAAATTCCGCTGCGGTATGTGGGAAGCATGTTGTCCCAGTCGTATTCACCTACAGAATCGTAGTCTACTGTGAGTTCCATAGACTTGTTCTCTGTGTCAGAGTACTTGTAGCTGAATGTGTATGTTTTCTTGCCGTTAGAGTGCGCGGGGTGCTTCCAGTAGCGAAGAATCATACCAAAAGCTGTAGCAGAACATCCTACAACGGCTTTGCCTATCTTTTTGCTTCCGCCTTCCAATACTGTGAGAGTGGGGCACATGTTGTTATAGGGAGTACCCTGGTTGAACTTAATCTCACCAAGCAAGGGAGTTACGCTCTGACGACGTGCAAAACCACTTGCTCTAAAGGCTTTGGCTGCTGCTTTCTTTTCTGCCATGGACTCGGCAGGATAGTTTGCTGCATGTGCTGCTACCTGTGCGTATGCTTCAAGCATTTCGGTTGCTGCGGGAGGCAGGTCGTCCATGTCGAAGCACTCGTCATTTGAATAAGCGAGGATGTCGCTCATTGCTTCCTGGCCACCAACAATTACGAATCCGCCTTTCTCTGTGTCGTTGAAGATGTAGTAGGGTGTGATTTCTCCGGCTTTCTCTGTGCGGATTTTGTTGATCTTTGCCGACTTGGTCACTTTGAAATCGTAACCATTGTTTTGCATGAATGCTTTGGCAATTGCTTCAGCCTGCGCTTCTGTGCGTTGTTGAGCTGTCGTGGGGAGCAATGCAACTGCCAACAACAGCATTGAGAGTAAAATTCTTTTCATATAAATTTAATGATGTTGATTAATACTTCTATTATAAAT
>JAFTTA010000261.1 GCA_017467015.1 Bacteroidaceae bacterium | reverse complement strand
TTATACATTGCTACGCAATATGATGCAGAACTATGAAACGTGACGACACAAAGAAAAATCTTACTCGTTTTCGGGTAACGATTAGGCAACCGTTCTATTTCATTACCTTGCGTTTCTTTGCTAAATTGCCATTTCCCGTATTTCCGAGATTTTCAGCGTAATGCGTTTATTATCAGTGCAAGATGCACTATTATTCCGATTTCGGTTGATTATTCCAGCGTTTTTTTGTAATTTTGCACGATTTTACAAGCTAAAACAGAACAACAATAAAAAGCAACTGCAAAAAACGAGCTATGAAGAAATTACTGAAAATCGCAGGTATCACCATTGCAGCAATCATCATATTGCTAATGGTACTTCCCCTTGCATTAAAAGGAAAAGTAGAAACTATCATCAAACAAGAGGGCAACAAGATGCTCAACGCACAGTTCGACTTCGAAAGCCTCGACATAAGTCTGTTGAGCCAGTTCCCCTTGGCATCAATAACATTGGAGAATTTCTGGCTGAAAGGCATAGGCGAATTCGAGAACGACACACTGCTTAATGCCGGCGAACTGACTGCAGCCGTAAACCTTGCATCGCTCTTCGGCGACAGCGGTTACGAAATAAGCAAAATCATCATCGACGACACAAAGGTGAAAGCAATTGTGCTCGAGGACGGACGCCCCAACTGGGATGTCATGAAAGCCGACAGCACAGCAACGACAGAGACAACCGACACAGCAAGCACCCCTTTCCGCATACAGTTGAAGAGACTCAGTGTCGACAACCTGACACTCATCTACGACGACCGTCAGGCAAATATGTATGCCGAGGTTATCGACCTCGACGCTGCGTGCAGTGGCGACTTTGGCAGCGAACGCACCACCCTTGAGCTTGAGAGCGAAACCCCCTCGGTAACATTCCGTATGGGTGGCGTACCCTTCCTCAGCCATGCAAACATCGGTGCCGACATGAATATCGACGCCGACTTTGCGGCCAACAAGTTCACTCTCAAAGAAAACGCCTTGTCGCTCAATGCCATTCGCGCAACCATCGACGGATGGGTGGCACTCACCGAGAAAGGCATGGACATGGACATAAAACTCAACTCGAACGAGATAAAATTCAAAGAGATACTTTCGCTCATTCCCGCCATCTACGCAAAGGACTTCGACGGATTGAAAACCGAAGGCGAGGCTACACTCACAGCATTTGCCAAAGGCTCAATGGAGGGCGACAGCATTGTTCCTCAGTTCGATGTTGACTTGAAGGTGAAAAACGCCATGTTCCGCTACCCCTCACTACCCGCCGGTGTCGACAACATCAACATTGCAGCAAAGGTAGCTAACCCCGGAGGAGCCATCGACGCCACAACAGTCAATGTAAACCCCTTTAACTTCTCGCTTGCAGGCAATCCCATGAGCATGACAGCCATGGTGAAGACCCCCATGAGCGACCTCGACTTCAACGTAACGGCAAAAGGCAAGCTCGACCTCGGAAAGATTAAAGATGTCTACCCCTTGGAAGACATGCAGCTCAACGGCATAGTAGACGCAGACATGAGCCTCAACGGACGTATGTCGTACATACAGAAAGAGCTTTACGACCGTGTGCAGGCAGCCGGAAACATCAACCTCAGCAACATGAAGTTGCAGATGAAAGACATACCCGATGTCGACATCAAGAAATCGACATTCAGCTTCACACCCCGTTACCTGAAACTTAGCGAGACAACAGTAAACATAGGCGAGAACGACCTCACCTTCGACAGCCAGTTCGAGAACTACATGGGCTATGCACTCAAAGGCTCCACACTGAAAGGCACACTCAACATCGCCAGCAACAAGTTCAACCTCAACGACTTCATGACAGGCGACAGCACAGCAACAGCAGCCACGGAAGAGACCGCGGCAGCCGACACAGCAGCCATGGGCATTATACGCATCCCCGACAACATCGACTTCCGCATGCAGGTGAAGATGAAAGAGGTGCTTATGAACAAGATGAGTTTCAACAACCTCAACGGTCTGCTTGTGGTTAAAGACAGCAAGGTAGACATGCAGAACCTCTCACTGAACACCATGGGCGGCAGCGTAGTTGTCAACGGCGCATACGCAACACCCAAGAATGGCGAGCCCCGCCTCGACGCAGGTTTCAGCCTTAACGAAATAGGCTTTGCCAACGCCTACCGCGACCTCGACATGGTGCAGCAGCTGGCACCCATCTTCGCTGGTCTGAAAGGCAATTTCTCGGGCAATATAAAAGTAAACACACTGCTCGACGAGACCATGAGTCCCGTAATCAACAGCCTCAACGGCAGCGGCAGCCTCTCTACAAAAGACCTAAGCCTCAGCGGAGTGAAAGCCATAGACATGGTAGCCGACATTGTTAAGAAGCCCTCGCTGAAAGAGGCAAAAGTGAAAGACCTGAAGATAGACTTCACCATTGCCGACGGACGCATAAACACCAAACCTTTCGACCTGAAACTCGACGACTACACCATGAACCTCTCGGGCTCAACAGGGCTCGACCAGACCATCGACTACAAAGGAAAAATCACAATACCCCAATCACTTGGCAAAGTATCGCAGCTGGGCACAGTAGACATGAACATCGGCGGCACATTCACATCGCCCAAGGTGAGCATCGACATGGAGAGCCTTGCAAAGAAAGCAGCAAGCAACGCCGCCGAGAAACTTGCCGAGAAGTTGCTGGGCACAGGCTCTAAAAGCAATGCCTCAGACAGCACAGCAACAAGCACCGAGACAAAGACTGATGTAAAGAAAGAAATTCTTAACAAAGCCCTCGACCTATTCAAGAAAAAATAGTCATAGTGTTTAAGGCAATACACTCAAACAATTAAGGCGACAGAGGGGGTCTGTCGCCTTAATTACATATTGCTTATACATCATTTAGAAGTTGTTTAAATTTAATTTTGGAATTATTTTTCGAAAATTAATTCAAAACAGCTTCTTAATATCTGTCTTCCGGTTTTGCAGGATTGTTTATAATGTGTAACGGCACGAATTCAATATAATCCAAATATAATCCATCGCAACCTGGTTCGGATAAATAACTACCACCCAAATCGCGAAAACGCATCCAATACTCGCCTTCGCCTCCTATGTATTCTCTTGTTACTATGCGACGAAGGTAACGTGGTGAGCTTCTTACACTCATATATTCGGAAGTAGCTTCGGGATTAATCACTTTGAAAACATCCGGAGCTTTCATCCATCCTTTATTCCTCATCGCTTTGTCATTCTCATAACCATTATCATAAGTGTATTTATCATCTACCCATCCGATTGTTGCATCACTTCCCCACATCAGTACATCGAACGGTCTACCGGCTATTTTATTTCCGAAATAGACCTGAACATATCTTCTGGAGACCCTGACATTAAGGTTGGATTTAAATGTTGTGTAACCTATGCGCACTTCATATGTTCTTGACGGAAGTTTTGGTATACGAATCGATACATCAAAGTTATTTGTCAAATCTAACATATCACCAAAGTACGACAATGGGTTAGTAAGACTTATTGCCATGCCCGAGTTTATCCTAAGTACCCGGTTATAAGCTTTTGGTAATTTATAACCAGTTGTATATCTTAATCCATTATTATACACTTCAGGTATCAACGATATTACATCAAGTCTTATACGTTCGTTAAGTATGTTTCCCGCCATTTCATCCTCGTTGTATATAAGTATTTTGTCAATCGGATGCACAATGCCGTTTTCAGACATTTGATTGAACAAAGAGTACTTTTTGCTTGATTGGGTAAATTCAGTAAGTGGTATGACACGCACATTTATATGTTTCAGCATTTCAGGATTATATGGCGCTTTTCTTTTGCTGTAATTTATATATATATCACGTGCGTATGTTGTGCTTAAAGGCTTGACAGCCTTAAACAATGTGCCTAACTGCGTCTCATGATAATCGCATCTGTCGTGGTTTGGCAACATCGTTTCTTCAATATTGAAGGTATAATATGAGCCATATGGTACAATGAAGTTATATGGTACCTCTTTCCCCAGAAAATGATATGCGACAAACTTATACAATGCGTTACGCGGACTGCGCGGATTGTTGCGCTCTTCCTTTCCGTACCACTTCTCTGCAAAAGCTTTTAGATCGTCGAGTGTCTCTATTCCATTGGCACGGAAAACATCGTCAGTTTCTATAAATGCAGTATATCTTATGAGTTTAGTTTTTGGGATTTGTAGATTTCCGATAGCCGTAAAATTTTCGTCTATTTCTTCGGGTATGAATGAGCTGTCATCTGTTTCCAATAGAGAATCACCATATCCTGTTTCTATTAGTGCCTTGTTGAATAATGAGAAAAAATTGTAAGATGCAATAAGTTCAGGAACTCTTGTGCGACGTGGATTGATGACTTTGTCAATAATATGCACCACACCGTTTTCCACATCGTTATCCCCATCAATTATTGCGGAGTGGTTGTCAATCATTATGTAGAAATTGTCTCCTGCAACCTTGTAGCTCACGCTCAGATATTTGTTTCCTGTATTTTTATTGGCGATGGCTCCCTCGCCCATCATGGCAGTTCTGTATGCGTATTCTATCAGATGCATTCGAGCAATGGCATTTGCCATCGAATCGCTTATTTCATCTAACATCGGGGATGTTATTCCTGTCCAGACAGGATATCCTGTATCCTTAGTCGCCCAATATATGCTGTCTTGCTCGACAAGGTATTTTTCTATCGCATCATTGTCGGGCAGAAACAATGTGTATTTTCCCCAAGTTGACAAGAGTCCGAAAAGTTTTGCTTTTTTGAATATATAAATCATGTGTGAATATTTCTCGCTACGGTTTGACATGTAGTCGGCAACCGTTTCACCTGTAAAAGTGTAACGATTGCTCATATCAATCTCTTCTGTGCATGCGAGAAGGGACAATGCTGCTACAATGATTAATATTATTTTATTATTCATTGATTAATATACATTGCCGGTATATTACTACATGGTTTTATATCACTTTGTCGGAGTCGGAGGCACATCGGGGCACGCGCGTCTAGGATGTTCGTCAATACCATTATAACCGACAAAATAACAAATGACATATCCGTTAGATGATGATGTACATAATGCATTGCTACCAAACTCAGTACTGCAATCATATCTTCCTAATGAGCCATCAGGGCATGCTGTGACACATGTTGCTGAGGGTTCCATATCGTAACCTCCGCGGATTTTCTTCATTTCGTTGTTTGTTAACGCTGTTGCGTTTTTAAGTGTTATCGGCTTAATTTTTTTCATGATTAAAGAGTTTAGATTATTAAAATGGTTATATTTTTATTTGTGCTATTTATGCTTGCTATTTGTAGTTTTTGCAAATATACACAAGCGAGCGACAAAAACAAAACAAAACTCTCCTTTTTGTCTTGTCAGGTGGACGGGAAACCATATAAATTGCTAAAATCCATTCACATATTTTTTTCTTTATAAAGAAAAGCCTATCTTCGCATAAAATAACAACTTCTTAATTTAGGATAATTATGTTTTCAGGAATAGTTGAAGAATTTGCGACAGTAAAAGAGATTGTAAAAGAACAAGAAAACCTGCACTTTACACTCACCTGCTCGTTTGTGGGTGAATTGAAAATAGACCAAAGCGTGTCACACAACGGAGTATGCCTCACAGTGGTAAAACTCACCGAAGAGACATACACGGTGACAGCAATGAAAGAGACACTCGAACGTTCGAACCTTGGATTGCTGAAGGTTGGCGACAAGGTGAACATCGAGCGCAGCATGATGATGAACGGACGCCTCGACGGACACATCGTACAAGGACATGTCGACGAGACTGCCGAGTGCGTGGAGGTGCGCGACGCCGACGGCAGCTGGTACTACACTTTCCGCTACAAGAAAGACGACGCCATGGCAGCCAAAGGCTACATGACCGTAGACAAAGGCTCGGTGTGCGTAAACGGTGTGCGCCTCACTGGGTGCACCCCCACAGAGGACTCTTTCACCGTGGCAATTATCCCCTACACCTACGAAAACACCAACTTCCACACTATAAAGGTTGGCACCGTAGTTAACATCGAGTTCGACATCATAGGCAAATACATAGCACAAATGCTTAAAAGATAAACAACAACTAAGAAACAATGAACAATTTTCTTGACCTGGTGATGGCTCGTCAGAGCGACCGCGCCTACGAGCCGGGACGAAAAATAGAACGCGAGGTACTTGAGCGCATCATCGAAGCAGCACGCATGGCACCCTCGGCATGCAACGGACAGCCATGGCACTTCACCGTGATAACCGAAGAGGTGTTGCTGAAAGAGGTGGCAACAGCCACAGCAAGCCTCGGCATGAACAAATTTGTCAAAGACGCCTCGGCGTTGGTACTCATCACCCACGAGTCGACCAACATAACCTCGAAACTGGGATGCGGCATAAAAGACAAGGACTTCCCCATGATGGATCTTGGCATCGCCTCGGCATACATGACGCTGGCAGCCGAAGCCGAAGGCATCGGGTCGTGCATACTTGGATGGTTCGACGAGAAAAAGATAAAAGAGCTCACCGGCATCCCCAAGGGCAAGCGCCTGATGCTGATAGTCACATT
Organism: Bacteroidaceae bacterium; assembly: GCA_017467015.1. GTDB lineage: Bacteria > Bacteroidota > Bacteroidia > Bacteroidales > Bacteroidaceae > HGM04593. Next base: position 3,647 of record JAFTTA010000261.1, on the reverse strand, counting down.
AGGCTACGCAGCAAAGCCCAAACGCAAAAAGGTGCGTAAGGAGTGGAACAAGGTAGTATCATTCGAAAAGTATAATAAATAATAAACTATTTTATTATGAAAAAATTATTCGTATCATGTGCAGCATTACTGCTGACAGCAGTATGTATGGCAACCTCACTCTCTTGCTCAAGTGGCAACGAACCACGCGGGGGAGAAGGTCTTACAATAGACAAAGTGGATTTCACCACAACCCCGGTGATTCCCAATGCCAAAGATGGCAAGGAGCAGTGGAAGTATGTTACCAGCAAACCTGCTTCAACCTGGAACAACATAGACTTCGACGACAGAGCATGGAAAACCGGCTATGGTGCATTCGGCACAAGTTCGTCGCACAACACATCATGGACAACAACCGACATTTGGTTGCGTAAGGATTTCACATTGGAGGGTTACTCGGCTCAAGTAGTAGACAGCCTCCTCATGAATGTCAGCCACGATGAGGACTGCGAAATATACATAAACGGCAAATTGGCAGCTCAACTTGGAAGTTGGGAAGACTATGTAGATGTAACAATATCAGACGAAGCAAAAGCAAGTATTGTCCCCGGCGAAAAGAATGTCATCGCAGTACACTGCTATAATGGTGGTGGTGCAGGCGGCATCGACGTAGGTATCTACAAAAACGCTTTAACTTCATCGGTTACATTCTTCAACTTGGCAAAAAAGGCTCCCGCGACATGGAAATATGCCATCGAGGCTCCCGATTCACTTCAATGGATGAAGCCTACATTCGACGACAGCGCATGGAGCGAGGGGCAGGCAGGTTTCGGACTGAAAAGAACCACATATGGTGTTAACACCGAGTGGACAACAAACGACTTGTGGCTCAGAAAAAATGTCAGCTTCAAAGGTTTGAACAAAGACGACCTGAAAAATCTGAAGTTAGAAGTAATACACGATGCAGTGTGCGAGTTCTATTTCAACGGTGTTCTTGCTGCCAAATTAGAGAAAACAGGTATCAAGACCGAAAGCCCAGAAATTTCGGCAGAGGCTCTCGATGCTATATCTTTAGACAGCACAACAACCATTGCCATCCATTGTTACCGCAAACACTCTATGCGTCACTTCGATGCATCACTCACATGCGATGTCTACAGAATGCTCGCGCTCATGAAGTGGGAGATGAAAGAGGGACCACTCACCAGCAAATTCACCAAAGACATTGACATCGACAATGTGTTGGGCGAATACCCCCGTCCCCAAATGGTACGCAGCGAGTGGCAGAACCTTAACGGCATATGGGAACTCCAACCCCTGTTCTCGAGCAAAGAAGGAATGCCCGAAGATGTCTACACCATGCAGATTCTTGTACCCTTCCCCATCGAGTCATCCATCTCAGGTATAATGAAACATTACGACCGCTTCGCATACAGACGCACATTCACAGTCCCCAAAGATTGGGAAGGACGCAACCTACTCCTACACTTTGAAGCTGTCGACTGGCAATGCGAAGTATTTGTTAACGGCCAGAGCGTAGGAACCCACAGCGGTGGTTACGATCCCTTTGCTTTCGATGTGACCAATTACCTTGTTGAGGGCGACGAACAAGAGCTAGTTGTTAAGGTTTACGACCCCACCAACATGGGTGGTCAACCCCGTGGAAAGCAGACACTCAGCCCCGGCGGCATCATGTACACAAGCACATCGGGTATATGGCAAAGCGTATGGATGGAGCCTGTAGAGAATATTTACATTGAGAAATACACAGTTGTTCCCGATGTTGATAACTCATCAGTTGCAGTAACCGTTACAGCCAAAGGTAGTCAAGAGGGCAATGCAATTATCGCTGTTAAAGATGGCGACAAAGTGGTTGCCACAGCCGAGGCAACCATCAACGAAAAGGTTACAATACCCGTTCCCGACGCAAAATTGTGGTCGCCCGACTCACCCTTCCTCTACGACATCGACATCACTCTAAAAGCGAATGGCGAGACACAAGATGCCGTTAAGGGATATTTCGGAATGAGAAAAATCTCTTTGGGCAAAAATGACGGATACACAAGAATGTTCCTCAACAACGAGCCCCTCTTCCACATAGGTCCCCTCGACCAAGGTTTCTGGCCCGATGGCATCTACACAGCACCCACAGACGAAGCACTGCTCTACGACATTCAGGCAACCAAACAGATGGGCTTCAACATGATTCGCAAGCACATCAAGGTTGAGCCTCGCCGTTGGTACTACCACTGCGACAGAGTGGGCTTGCTCGTATGGCAGGACATGCCTTCGGGCGCATCATACGGAGGAGTGGCTATCGACAAGACACAGTTCAAGAAAGAATATACCGCGATGATTGAGAACCTCTACAACTCTCCCAGTATCATCATGTGGATAATCTTCAACGAGAGCCAAGGACGTCACGATGTAGAGTCACTTGTGAATTACACAAAGCAACTCGACCCCTCGCGTCTCGCCAACCAGGACAGCCAGTACGGCACACACTCAACATTCGTAGGCGATGTTTGGGACGTACACCACTACCCCAACCCCGCGTTTGTTCCTTGCGGAAACAAGAACATGGCAAATGTATGCGGCGAGTATGGCGGTCTTAAGTATAAAGAAGATGGTCATATATGGGGTGCCGGCGACTGGGGTTACGCTACCATGAGCAGCAGAAAAGAGCTTATCGACACATATGAAAAGTATGTCTTCGACCTTGTAAAATTCCGCGACTGCTTCGGTTTGGGCGGTGCTGTTTACACACAGACAACAGACGTAGAGATAGAGATTAACGGTCTTATCACATACGACAGAGCCGTGGAGAAAGTAGATTTTGAGAAGATGAAAGAAATAAACAATCGCGTGACAAAGTCCATGCTGAAGAAAGACACCATCATTGCCACAGCAATGGAGGGCGGCGAAATGTGGAAGATGACCACCACCAAACCCGCCACTGACTGGTACACCGCCGACTTCGACGACAGTTCATGGAAAGAGAAAAAATCGGGCTTCGGCACATCGGGCACACCCAACGCCGTTGTAAGAACAACATGGAGTTCAAGCGACATATGGATTCGTAAGAAATTCCGCCTCGACGGAATGAACCGTCAGCAGGCAGACAGCCTTGTGATGTTGATGACTCACGACGAGGACTGCGAGATATACATCAACGGCATTAAGATGGCTGAGTTCACCGGTCACGACAACAACTATTCGTTGGTAGACTTTACTGCAGCAGTAAAGAATGCCCTTGTTTACAACGCCGACAACACAGTTGCCGTACATTGCAAGCAGACAACCGGCGGACAGTTCATTGACCTCGGCATCTACCTGCTGTCGCAGAATGGAATGACAACATCCATTTCCGATATTGTTGCCGAGCAAGAGCCCACGGTAAGCATCAACCGCAATACAAAGGAGGTGAGCATCGTTGGCGGCGGCTTCGGCGACACCACCCGTCTGGAGGTGCTCAATGCAAGCGGAATGGCAGTGAAGAAGATGGCTACAGGCACAGCAACAGCCAGCCTCGCCACACTGCCCCAAGGAATGTATGTGTTGCGTTTCATCGACGGCAACAAACAACACACCTGCAAAGTAACACTCTAAAGGCATAAAGCCCAAACTAACGTAATGGCGACCAAAAGATGATTTGGTCGCCATTATGT
>JAFTTA010000260.1 GCA_017467015.1 Bacteroidaceae bacterium | reverse complement strand
TCCATTACTACAACAATGACAGAATTAAACTGAGACTAAAAGGAAAGAGTCCGGTGCAATACCGAACTCTTTACCAATAAATTTATCTATTAATAAGTCCAACTTTTTGGGGTCAGATCATTGGCGGCTTGCACTATCTTTAAATAAGATAGGCGGCGCCTCGGGAGAAAAAACAAATTAATTTGTTTTGTTCTCCTCTCGGCTTGCACTATCTTTGCAACGGAAAATTAACGAAAAATAAACAAGATAATAATATGGCTCTAAAAGCAGGAATTGTTGGATTGCCCAACGTAGGAAAATCAACCCTCTTCAACTGTCTCTCAAGTGCAAAGGCACAAGCTGCAAACTTCCCTTTCTGTACCATAGACGCACAAATGGGACAGATTACAGTACCGGATGAACGTCTGAACAAACTTGCCGAACTGGTACATCCGGGACGTATTGTACCCGCCACATGCGACATTGTGGACATTGCAGGATTGGTGAAGGGCGCAAGCAAGGGCGAGGGTTTAGGCAATCAATTCCTCGGCAACATACGCGAAACAGATGCAATTATTCATGTACTTCGCTGCTTCGACAACGACAATATAGTTCATGTCGATGGTTCGGTGAACCCTGTTCGCGACAAGGAGATTATCGACATCGAGCTGCAACTTAAAGACCTTGAGACCGTCGAGAACCGCATCAAACGTGTAGAAAAACAGGCTCGCGTGGGTGGCGACAAGATGGCTAAACTGGAGTACGACGTACTAATGCAATACAAAGCTGCTCTCGAAGCAGGTAAGTCGGCACGTACTGTTACATTTGAGACAGAGGACGAACAGCAGATTGCAAAAAACCTCTTCCTGCTGACTGCAAAGCCTGTGCTCTACGTCTGCAACGTGGACGACACTTCGGCAGCCAAAGGCAACAAATATGTCGAGGCTGTGCGCGAGGCAATCAAAGACGAAAATGCCGAACTGCTAATTATCTCGGCACAGACTGAGTCGGACATTGCCGAGCTTGAGAGTTACGAAGAAAAACAGATGTTCCTCGAGGATATGGGACTTACCGAGTCGGGTTGCGATCGCCTTATCAAAGCTATCTACAATCTTCTGACATTGCAGACATTCATCACTGCCGGAGAGATGGAGGTGAAGGCATGGACATTCCGCAAAGGATGGAAAGCACCGCAGTGTGCCGGTGTCATACACACCGACTTTGAGAAAGGATTTATCCGCGCCGAGGTTATCAAATATGACGACTATATTACCTATGGTTCCGAAGCTGCAGTGAAAGAGGCAGGAAAAATGGGTGTCGAGGGCAAGGAATATGTTGTTCAAGATGGCGACATCATGCATTTCCGTTTCAACGTATAACCACAATAAAAGCGTATAAAAACAATGACACCACTACCCTGCCACATAGTTTGGGACCCCGCTATGAGCCCCTTTTCAATCTTCGGATTTGAGGTGCGATACTACTCTCTCTGTTGGATTATAGGTCTTACGGCAGGGTATTTCATAATGCAACACCTGTACAAGAAACAGAAAGTGAGCATGGAGTTGTTCGAGCCACTCTTTATATACTGCTTTCTCGGCATACTCATAGGTGCACGTTTGGGACACTGCATATTCTATGAACCCGATTACTACTTCAACCACATAGCTGAAATGTTCCTGCCGATAAAAGAGACAGCTGAAGGGTGGAAATTCATAGGCTACCAAGGACTTGCAAGCCACGGCGGCACCATTGGTCTATTCACAGCCTTATGGCTCTACACAAAACGCACAAAGCTGTCGTTTGCATGGCTACTCGACAACATTGCCATCACTACCCCCATAGTCGCAGGAATGATAAGAATGGGCAATTTCTTCAACTCTGAGATTTTGGGTAATGTCACAGAAATGCCATGGGGAGTGGTCTTTGCACAAGTCGACCAAATGCCGCGCCACCCTGCACAACTCTACGAGGCAATAGCCTACTTTGTGATATTCATAGGAGGATTGCTGATATACAAAAAATACCCCTCGAAGGTGGGCAGCCTTTTCTATTTCGGCTACTGCCTTGCAACCATCTTCACATTCCGCTTCTTCGTGGAATTCCTAAAAGAGGTGCAATCGACCTTCGAGGAGGGCATGACACTTGATATGGGTCAGTGGCTGAGCATCCCATTCATGATTATCGGGTTTGCATGCATGTGGCGAAGCTTTAAACAAGCGAAATAGTCTGTTCCAAACGCTCCTTTTCACTTAACGAAGCGAGACGTTTCACCTCGTCGACACTCAGAGAAAGAGCCTCGGCAAGGCGTGTGCCATATTCACTATCGGCTAGATAACAATGTGCCGCATGACGATATTTAATATTGTCGGTAACAGGCATAATGTCGGCAGCGGTATTCTCAATGAGCCGACGACGCTTTTCCTCGGTCATCAAACGATAGAGGTCGCCGGGTTGATAGAAACAATCATCTGTTCTATCTTCGTATGGGTTATAGCGCATAGCAACCCCGTTAGATGGCGAATAAGCCACTTTTGTACCTTTCACCTGCCACTCACCTATGCTATTAGGTGAATAGCCCTTACGCGGGCCCTCATTGCCATCCACACGCATCTGACCGTCGCGATGGAAGCTATGAACTTCGCATTTAGCCCTGTTTACAGGAATTTGGTCGTGGTTTACACCAAGACGATAGCGCTGCGCGTCGCCATAGGAGAAGAGCCTGCCTTGCAACAGTTTATCGGGCGACAACCCTATTCCCGGCACAATATGTGTAGGATTGAAAGCAGCCTGTTCCACCTGAGCGAAATAGTTGTCGGGGTTGCGGTTAAGTTCCAATATACCAACCTCGATGAGAGGAAACTCGCCATGCTTCCACACCTTGGTTATATCGAAAGGATTTTCGCGGTAGGTGGCAGCCTGCTCCTCGGTCATCACCTGTATGCAGAGCTTCCAGCTAGGATAATCGCCCTGCTCTATTGCGTTGAAAAGGTCGCGTCCATGACTCTCTCTATCTTTGGAAATAATCTCGGCAGCCTCCTCATTCGAGAGATTTTTAATGCCCTGCCGGGTAAGAAAATGAAATTTCACCCACACACGCACACTCTCGCTGTTTACAAGGCTGTAGGTGTGCGAACCAAAGCCGTGCATATGGCGATAAGAGGCTGGAATACCCCTATCGGACATGACAATAGTCACCTGATGAAGTGCTTCGGGCAGCATAGTCCAAAAATCCCAATTGCTTTGTGGCGAACGCAGGTTGGTCTGTGGGTCGCGTTTGATAGCATGATTAAGGTCGGGAAACTGCAGAGGGTCGCGCAGAAAAAAGACAGGTGTGTTATTGCCCACCAAGTCCCAGTTACCCTCGTCGGTATAAAATTTTACGGCAAATCCACGGATGTCGCGCTCGGCATCTGCAGCCCCACGCTCTCCCGCCACAGTGGAAAAACGCACAAAAACATCTGTTTTTTTACCCACTTCAGAAAAGACTGAAGCACAACAGTATTTGGTAATGTCGTTTGTTACGGTGAAATGTCCGAAAGCCCCACTACCCTTAGCATGCATACGACGTTCGGGAATGACCTCGCGATCGAAATGTGCAAGTTTCTCTATCAACCAATTATCCTCGAGTAGCAATGCCCCACGCTCTCCTGCTGTGAGAGAATTTGTCTTGTCAGCAACAGGTGCTCCCACCTCATTAGTAAGAAATTTTTTCTCCATATATATTCTTATGTTTATGAAAATAATAACATGTAGAATAATATTTTGTTTGGAGAAACTACACAATTATAATTACAGCGTTACACTCACTATGCAACGCTGTAATTATCTATCTTTGATAGCTATTTTCCTTTCACTATCTTTTTTATCTCACTAAGTTTATTCAGAGCTTCAAGAGGTGTCAGATTATTGACATCTATATTTAAAATCTCGTCGCGAATCTGCGAAAGCACAGGGTCGTCAAGCTGGAAGAAGTTGAGCTGCATACCCTCGCGAGTGTCGGCAATGTCGGCAGCCACACCTTTAATCTCACCCTTGCCATTCGACGACTCAAGCTGCGTGAGTATTTGTTCGGAACGCTTCACTATGCTCTTGGGCATTCCGGCAAGTTTGGCTACATGAATACCGAAAGAGTGTTCACTGCCACCCGGCATAAGTTTTCTGAGGAATATAACCTTGCCATCCTTCTCGTGCACAGAGACATTGAAGTTCTTTATACGCTGAAAACTCTTTTCCATCTCATTAAGTTCGTGATAATGAGTGGCAAAGAGGGTGCGTGCCCTACCCCTCGCAAATTCGTGTATATACTCCACTATAGCCCATGCAATAGACATTCCGTCGTAGGTCGACGTGCCTCGTCCAAGTTCATCGAATAGCACCAAACTATGTCCCGAGAGATTGTTGAGAATATTGGCAGCCTCGGTCATCTCAACCATGAAAGTAGACTCACCTGCCGAGATGTTGTCACTTGCTCCCACACGGGTAAATATTTTGTCGACGATACCTATGACAGCACTGTCGGCAGGCACAAAACATCCTATCTGTGCCAGCAACGTGATGAGCGCCGTCTGACGCAGAAGCGCCGATTTACCAGCCATATTGGGACCGGTGACTATAATTATCTGCTGACGTTCAGTATCGAGATAGAGGTCGTTGGGTATATACTCCTCGCCCACCGGCATCTGGCGCTCGATAACAGGGTGTCGACCACCCTTTATGTCAAGCACATCATCCTCTGATATCACAGGACGGATATATTTATACGCCTTTGAAACCTCGGCAAACGAGAGAAGTACATCAAGCCGCGCAAGCTGCATGGCATTTACTTGTATTGCAGGAATATATTTTGCTAGTTCGCACACAAGATCGTTATAAATTTGTGTCTCAAGCTGCATGATTTTCTCCTCGGCACCGAGAATTTTCTCTTCATACTCTTTAAGCTCTTGTGTGATGTAACGCTCAGCATTCACAAGTGTCTGTTTGCGTATCCATTCGGGCGGAACATTATCTTTGTAGGTGTTGCGGACCTCTATGTAGTAACCAAAAACACTGTTATATGCAATTTTAAGGCTGGGGATGGAGGTTCGTTCACTCTCGCGCTGCTGTATCTTAAGCAGATAATCCTTACCATTGCACGAAATGGCACGAAGCTCGTCGAGGGCATCGTTCACACCATCGGCAACGACTCCACCCTTGTTGAGCAACAATGGAGGCTCAGGAACTATCTCGCGAGCTATTCTGTCTCTTATTTCGGCACAACAGTCAAGCTGCGCACCAACCTCGCGCAACACAGCGTTGAAAGTACCCTCACAAGCCTCTTTTATAGGCTCTACGGCCTGCAATGCCAGCTTCAACTGCACAAGTTCACGAGGTGACACACGTCCTGCAGCAACCTTTGAGATTATGCGTTCAAGGTCGCCTATCATATGCAAATTATCCTCGACTATGGAACGGAAATCAGGCTCGCGGAAATAGTATTCCACAACATCCAAACGCTCTTCAATGACCTTTTTATCCTTTAGTGGAAAAACCATCCATCTTTTTAGCAGACGCGCACCCATTGCTGTCTTTGTGCGATCAATCACAGAGAGTAGTGGAGTGCCGCCCTCATGCATGCTGTCGAGCAGTTCCAGACTGCGGATGGTAAATTTGTCGAGACGCACATAACGCTCCTCCTCGATGCGCGAAATGTTGCGTATATGTGAAATCTGAGTGTGCAGAGTAACAGCAAGATAGTGCAGTATGGCACCCGAAGCCACTATTCCGCTCTTAAGATGCGAAATGCCGAAACCTTTTAAATTCTTTGTCTCGAAATGTTTTGTAAGTCGTTCGCGTGCAAATTCATCGGTGAAAACCCAATCGTCAAGCTCATAAACAAGAAATTTGGTGCCGAAACACTCCTCGAACCTGCGCTTCATGCCACGCTCGAAAAGCACCTCCTTGGGACGGAAATTTATCAGCAGTTTTTCAACATAGTCGTAGCTCCCCTCAGCTGTGAGAAACTCACCGGTGGAGATGTCGAGAAACGACACCCCACACACCGATTTTCCGAAGTGCACGGCAGCAAGGAAGTTATTCTCTTTATAGTTAAGCACATTGTCGTTGATGGATACACCAGGGGTGACAAGTTCGGTTATTCCACGTTTTACAAGTTTTTTTGCAAGCTTAGGGTCTTCGAGTTGGTCGCAGATGGCTACTCGGCGTCCTGCACGAATGAGTTTAGGCAGATATGTATCTAAAGCATGGAACGGAAAACCAGCCATTTCCAAAGATGCCACAGCACCTTTACCATTAGAACGCTTGGTCAGAGTGATACCCAAAATTTCGGATGCAATGACTGCATCCGTAGAATATGTCTCATAAAAATCGCCGCAACGAAACAGTAATATAGCATCGGGGTGTTTAGCCTTGAACTCGGTAAACTGCTTCATCATCGGTGTCAGTGCAATATCTTTTTCTGCCATCTTTTTTATTTCACTTGTGAACAATAGTGCCTACTAATCCATTTTATGCAAAAATAACCAAATTATTTGTAACGGACAAAAAGTGCAATCCATGTTTTGCAAAAAAAAGAGAATTTATTTTGCATAATTAAATATAATTCACTAACTTGCGACAATAAAGAGTATAACCCCACAACACAACTAATACAATGGGTAAAGAAAAGATTCATTTGGAATATCAGTTGAAAGGTAGCGCAAATATGATATGGCGCTCCATAGGTACCCCTCAAGGACTCTCTACATGGTTTGCCGATAGGGTAGAGGCAATAGGTAAAAACTATATTTTTTACTGGGGAAAAACCGAACAGAGAAAAGCCACGCTCACCGCACAACGCAATGGGGTATATGTGAGGTTCAGATGGGAAGATGAAGACCAGCACTGCTTCTTCGAGATGCGCATAACCTATAACGAAATGGTAAGGCAACACGCTTTGGAGATAACCGACTTTGCCGATAAAGACGAAATAGAAGATATAAAAAATCTTTGGGACTCGCAAATAGAACAGTTGTGTCGCACATCAGGAATGTAGAAAATCACATAAAATAGTTAAACTATTATAAATGTGTCTTTTATATAGATACAAACAAAAATTTGCACAAAAAATAATCATAAACAAACAATACATTAAAGGATAGTTCTAATAAAATATTAAAGTTTTTAACAACTTATTAGAAACTGTTCCGAGATTTTTCGCGCTTTTATGCTAACTTTGCACAAACATGGCGCAGTGCGCAAACTAAAGAGACTATAAAGAGAGCATAAAAAAAGCTATGAAATTTCCTGACCTACATATAAAGAAACTCGATTGGTTCATAATTAAGAGTTTTTTGCTGCTGTTCTCGGCAACATTCTTTATATGCACATTCATCTTTATAATGCAATTTCTATGGAGATGGGTAGATGAGTTCGTAGGTAAAGGATTGGATATGTGGGTGATGGCGCAGTTCTTCTATCTG
>JAFTTA010000259.1 GCA_017467015.1 Bacteroidaceae bacterium | reverse complement strand
TATGTTCACGGCAAACACTCCGGGCGATGATTGTGCCACGGCAAGCAGGTCGAGAAACTCCTCTTTTTTCACCCAACCATTGCGCTCCACCACATCGCGCTCTATCAGTGGTATCATGGCATATCCGCCTCCAATGGTGAAAAGACCAATCTTGGAGAAGGTGGAAAATAGTTTTGTAAGTGATGCGTTCATTTTAATCATAAGGCTGCGCCGGGATAAAATGTTCCTGCGCAGCCTTACATATTTAGAGGTTATACAATCTTACTTTGTTTTTTCTGCCACCCATGTGTATGCGTTGCGGAAAATCTCAATCCATGGTGTAACATCCTCGGCAAGGCGCTCGGCAGGATAGTTGGCACACTGCCATGGGAAGATGGCACGCTCGGGGTGTGGCATCATTGCCACGTGGCGACCATTGGCGCTTGCAAGAGCCGCTACGTTGTAGTCCGAACCATTGGGGTTACCGGGATAGCCCTCGTAAGAGTATTGTGCCACAACATTGTATTTATCCTGCTCGTAAGGAAGTTCGAAACGTCCTTCACCGTGAGCCACCCAAACACCCAGACGGCTGCCCGAGAGCGAACCGAAGAGCACTGAGTTGTTTGCAGGTACGTTGACACCTACATATGTCGACTCGAACTTGTGTGAATTATTGTGACGCATATAGCCTTTCTTCTCAAACTCGGGGTTGATGAGATTGAGCTCCATCATCAACTGACATCCGTTGCAGATACCGAGTGACAGGGTATCCTCGCGAGCATAGAAGCGGTCGAGGGCAGCTTTCGCTTTGGGGTTGTAGAGGAAACCACCTGCCCATCCTTTGGCAGAGCCAAGAACGTCGGAGTTGGAGAATCCTCCACAGAATACTATGAAGTTAACCTCGTCGAGTGTCTCGCGACCGCTGATGAGGTCGGTCATTGTAACATCCTTGACATCGAAGCCTGCAAGATACATTGCGTATGCCATTTCGCGTTCGCCGTTTGTACCCTTTTCGCGGATGATGGCAGCACGGACGCCCGATTTCTCGCGACGGTTGCCATCGATGCCATAACCCGACAACATGCCTGTGAAGGCTGCGGAGAAGCGGTAACGCAAAGGTTGGTTCTTGTAGTTCTGCAATCTCTCGTCGGCACAGCCGTTGAAGCTCTGCTTGCGATCCATCAAGTATGAACTGTCGAACCATACGTCGCGCATGTAATCGATGTCGAACAGACGTGTGCGCTTGCCATGAGCAACAGCTATCTGACGTTTTTTCGAGGGGGTACCTATCTTCATGAAGCATACGCCTGCCTCTTCGAATACTTCCTGCATTTTTGCCTTGTCGGCATCTGCCACCTGAATGACAAGACCGGGGTTCTCGGCAAACAACAGTTTCACAATATCGGGCTCGGCAATACCGCTGAAATCAATCTCCATACCACCCTCAACATTTGCAAAGCACATCTCGAGCAATGTGGTAATGAGACCGCCGGCAGATATATCGTGTCCTGCAAGAATTACACCTTCGTTCACAAGCATCTGCACTGCATTGAAAGCCGCTGCGAAATATTCGGGGTTCTGCACCGTAGGCACGTCGTCACCCACGCAGTTCATTGTCTGTGCAAAGGCTGAGCCACCGAGACGCAGAGCGTCGAAGCTGAAGTCGACATGATAGAACGCACTCTTGGCATTGTTGACCATCACAGGTGACACCACTTTGCGAACATCGGATACCTCACCACCGGCAGAGACAATCACTGTTCCCGGGCTGATTACTTTTGTGCCGTCGGGATATTTCTGTGTCATTGACAAGGAGTCTTTTCCTGTGGGTACGTTAATGTGGAGGTCGCAGCAGAAGTCGGACAATGCTTTCACACCTTTGTAGAGGCGTGCATCCTCGCCCTCCTGAGAGCGGCAGGGCCACATCCAGTTTGCACTGAGCGAGATTGACTCAAGACCATCGGCAAGCGGAGCAAGCACAATGTTTGTCAGTGCCTCGGAAACTGCAAGAACAGAGCCCTTTGCCGGGTCGGCAAGACCTGCCTGAGGTGCGTGACCTATGGAGGTTGCTATACCCTTCTTGCCTTTGAAGTCGAGTGTAACGACACCGCAGTCGCTCAAGGGGAGCTGTATCTCGCCCTGACACTGCTGGCGCGCAATGCGTCCTGTCACCGAACGGTCGACCTTGTTTGTCAACCAATCCTTACATGCCACAGCCTCAAGACGAAGCACGTTCACAAGGTAGTCGTTAACATCCTCGGCATTGTATTCAACATCTTTATAGTGACGTTCCTTAGTGCTGTCAATCATATATGTCTTGGGCGATGAGCCGAACATTTGGCTTACAGAAAGGTCGAAAGGACGTTTGCCATCGGCCTGCTCAAATGCGAAGCGGGCATCACCTGTTGTCTCACCAACAACGTACATGGGGGCACGCTCACGCTCTGCCACCTTCTTCACATACTCTATGGCATCTTCTTTGATGAGCAGTCCCATGCGCTCCTGTGATTCATTGGCAATAATCTCTTTCGCCGAAAGTGTTTTGTCGCCAACAGGCAGTTTGCTCATATCTATGAGACCACCGCACTCCTCTACAAGCTCGGAGAGGCAGTTTACATGACCTGCCGAGCCATGGTCGTGGATTGAAACAACGGGGTTGGTCTCATCCTCGCAGAGCGCACGCACCACGTTGTAGGCACGTTTCTGCATCTCGGCATTTGCACGCTGAACTGCGTTGAGCTCAATGCCCGATGAGTAACGACCTGTATCGACCGATGACACAGAACCGCCACCAAGACCGATGCGGTAGTTGTCACCACCCATCACTATGACCTTGTTGCCCTTTTCGGGAGCACCTTTAAGGCAGTCGCGACGTGTGCCGTAACCCACACCACCGGCAAGCATGATTACCTTGTCGTATCCGTAGGTCTCTTCGTTCTCCTTGTGCTCGAATGTGAGAACTGAACCGCAAATAAGCGGCTGACCGAACTTGTTTCCGAAGTCGGAAGCACCGTTTGATGCCTTGATAAGTATCTGTTCGGGTGTCTGATAGAGCCATTTACGCACGGGGAGCATATCTTCCCACTTGCGGTCGTCATAGGTGCGAGGATATGATGTCATATAAACGGCTGTGCCGGCAATGGGCCATGAGCCTTTTCCACCGCCCATACGGTCGCGAATTTCACCGCCTGTTCCTGTAGAAGCACCGTTGAAAGGCTCTACTGTGGTGGGGAAGTTGTGTGTCTCAGCCTTGAGAGAGATAACTGTTTCAATGTCCTTTATCACAAAATAGTCGGGCATTGAGTGGTCGGCAGGTGCAAACTGCTCGACTACGGGGCCCTGCGCAAAGGCTACATTATCTTTGTATGCAGAGATTATTTTGTTGGGGTTCTCTTGTGTGGTGCGCTTAATCATCTGGAAAAGCGACGAAGGCATCTCTTCGCCATCAATGATAAATGTACCGCCGAAAATCTTGTGACGGCAGTGCTCTGAGTTAATCTGTGCAAAGCCGAACACCTCGGAGTCGGTAAGTTTGCGACCAAGTTCGCCCTCTACCTTGTGAAGGTATTCAATCTCCTCGGCAGAGAGTGCAAGACCCTCCTGCTCGTTGTAGCTGTCGAGGTCTTCGATGAACTCGATAGGTTTGGGAGCGATGTCCACAGTAAAGACATTCTGGTCGAGTCCTTTGTAAAGACGCTGGAGCATGGGATCGTAGTCGGCATTCTCGTCGGCAACGGCAAAATACTCCTCGATGCGCTGCACACCGTCAATACCCATATTCTGGGTTATCTCAACAGCATTTGTACTCCAAGGGGTAATCATCTCGCGACGTGGACCGACAAAACAGCCCTCGACACTTTGAGCCTCTATGGGGGTTGCCTCACTATACAACCAACACAATTTTTCAATATCCTCGCTATTCAGGAGGTTTTCGGTGGCTGTGGCAATTATCCCACCACCTTGAGTAGCAAAAAAGTAAACCATTTTTCGATGTTTATCTTATGTGTTATAACTATTCATCGCAATATGCAATTCCGCGCATATAATCCAACGCAAAATCGCCACTTATACTAAGTATTGCAAAGATACTAAGAAAAAACGAATTTTCATCACACTGAACCATGTAGAATTACACAGCATAACAACAAATTGTTAGAAACGTATATTTTTATTAGTTATAATCGATTAACTAAATTCTGTGCCGGCAAAAAATGAAAATAACAAAAACATGTGATTGCCGCGCCTCGACATTCAAGATAATTTTGCATGAGAGAAAATTCACAAATCACATAACCACACTTATGAAATTATCTGTTAAGACATTATTATTGACACTCATTGCCATTGTTGGAATAGCAGAGACGCGAGGCAGTGCACATGTGTGATATAAGAGAACAAACCATGCGAATGTGGGAAAATGTTGAGGTTCTGCTGAAAGAAGCCGGCTGCGATTATGGGAATGTCGGACAAATGATTGTATATTTGCGCGACATTGCAGACTTCCACACGGTGAAGAAGATGTACGACGAACGTTTCCCCGAAACGCCCAAAGTATTTCTGCTTGCACCCGTATGCCGCCCCGAATGGCTCATTGAGATGGAATGTATTGCAATTAAGGCTACAAAAAACAACTATAATAAATTCTGATATTCATTGCCAATGAAGCATATAACCATTTTACTGTATATTTTCACAATAGCGACACTTGCCATAGCCACTGTGGTAGAACGCATGAAAGGAACACCCTTTGTGATGCAGGAGATTTATCACACTGCATGGTTCTTCGTGCTGTGGTTGCTCACCGGAGCATCGGCAACATACATGCTTGTAAAAAAGCAGATATGGCGCAAGTTGCCCACAGCACTGCTGCATTTGTCGTTCATCGTCATTCTGTGTGGAGCTGCCACCACCTTCTTCACAGGAGTAAAAGGTTATATGCACATTACAACGGTCAATGAGACCACCAGCTTCACCGACGCCGAAACCGACATAGAGCGCACACTGCCGTTCGCGGTGCGTCTCGACAGTTTCGTAGTGAAATATTACAATGGAACGGATGTACCCTCGGACTATGTGAGCCATATAACCATCGACGGGCAACAGCGCACAATATCGATGAACAAAATCTTCACGAAGGACAATTACAGGCTCTACCAATCGTCATATGACGACGATCACAAAGGCAGTTGGCTCAGTGTGAGCCACGACCCATGGGGCAACCGCATAACCTATTCGGGCTACCTGCTGTTGGTGGTGGCATCGTGCATGATGCTTCTTTCGCGTCGCGAAGGGTTCCGTCGACTGCTGAGACATCCTGCGCTGAGACGCGGTGTGACTATGACACTGCTGCTATTGCTCTGTTGCCACGCTACCAAGGCCGAAAGCATAAGCTCCATCAGCCGAGAAACAGCCGACAGCCTTGCACGCTTCCAGGTGCTCTACAAAGGGCGCATAACACCCTTCGACACACAGGCACGCGAATTTTTGAAAAAACTCTCGGGACGTGAGAGCTACAAAGGGCTATCGGCAGTTCAGGTGGTTACAAGCTGGCAGATTGCACCCATGGAGTGGGCAAAACAACCGGTGATAAAAATAAAAGATAAAAGCTTGCGCGAAAGACTCGGCGCAAGCAGCGAATATCTCTCGCTCATGGAGCTCTACGACGAGAAGAGAGACTACAGACTGCAACAAATTCTTGCAGATGCAAAGAAAGGCGAGGGGCACGACAAACTGATGAAAGCCATCTTCGAGACCGATGAAAAGGTAGGCATGATAATGATGTTGCGCGGAGGCAAGCTGATAACCGAACTGCCTACAGACGGCAGCGTAACACCGCTGAACAACGTAGCTGTAGAGACTGAGATTCTTTATAACAAGATACCTGTCACTAAGATTCTTTTCATGGCAAACCTCACCCTGGGATTCGTTGCATTTTTCCTGTTGCTCGCCTCGGTGGCACGCGGAAGAAGCAATAAATTCACGGAGAGAAGCCGCAAAACACTGTCGATGGCACTATATATATCCACCGCAATACTTGCCATCAACTATGCAATGCGATGGTACATAGGCGGCAGAGTGCCTTTGAGCAACGGCTACGAGACAATGATATTCATGGCATTGGCAATACTCACCATTTCGTGCTTCATGATCAGACGTTTCCCATTCATCTTGCCCGGAGGATTGCTGCTCTCGGGATTCACCCTGCTGGTGGCACATCTTGGAGAGATGAACCCGCAGATAACACCGCTGATGCCGGTGCTTACCTCACCGTTGCTCAGCATACACGTATCGCTGATAATGATATCCTATGCGCTCTTCGCATTTATCATGCTCAACGGCATTGTGGCACTATCCATCATGCGCAAAGGCGACAATGAGGCTGCAGAGCGTGTGGAGACAATAACCATACTGAGCAGACTGCTGCTCTACCCCGCCGTACTTTTCTTGGGCATTGGCATATTCATAGGTGCCGTTTGGGCAAACGTATCGTGGGGACGCTACTGGGCATGGGATCCCAAAGAGGTCTGGGCTTTAATCACTTTCATGATTTACGGAGCAGCGTTCCACGCCGGCAGCGTGAAGAGGTTGCGCGACCCACAATTTTTCCACATCTACATGATTGCCGCATTTGCAGCAGTACTTATCACCTATTTCGGTGTAAATTATCTGCTGGGAGGAATGCACAGCTACGCAAACAGCTGAGAATACACATAATTAATTCACACAAAAAAACAGCCATGCGGCTGTTTTTTTTGTGTGGAGCATACGAGACTCGAACTCGTCACCTTTTGACTGCCAGTCAAACGCTCTAGCCAGATGAGCTAATGCCCCGATGAAATTATCTGTTGCGAAGATACGCATTATTTTTGTTTTTTTGCTACCTTAGCAAAGTTTTTTTGCGACCATGGAGAACAAGCAACTTGAAGAGAAGGTAATCATGGGCATAGACCCCGGAACAAATATCATGGGATATGCTTTCATTGGGGTGCGCGGCAACCACGCGCGACTCATAGCCATGGGCGTGATTGACCTGCGCAAGTTCGGCGACTCATATCTGAAATTGGGCGAAATTTTTTCGCGCGTGCAAGGACTGATAAAATCATTCCTGCCCGACGAACTCGCCATAGAAGCGCCCTTCTTCGGGAAAAACGTACAAAGCATGCTGAAACTGGGACGTGCACAAGGGGTCGCCATTGCTGCTGCCATAAGCCGCGACGTTCCCATACACGAATATGCTCCACTGAAGATAAAACTTGCAATAACAGGTAACGGAGGAGCATCGAAAGAACAAGTTGCCGACATGTTGCGCCGCATGCTGAAAATTGACGAAGAGGAAATGCCACGCTTCATGGATGCCACAGATGCCCTTGGTGCCGCCTATTGCCACTTCATGCAACAGGGATTGCCCGTGACAAAAGCAGGCTACTCGAGCTGGAAAGATTTTGCAGCCAAGAACCCCAACAAGATAAAATAAAACACAATTCAGCGCCTCAAGTTTATGCTTTGAGGCGCTGAATTGTGTTTTATAAGGGCTTATTTCTATTTATCCGCCTTTTAAATCTCCGACGACAGATAGGCATCTGCCAATTTACGGCAGTTATACCCAAATGCCATAGCTTCGCCATAGGCACCGGCCGAGCGTATTGCAAGAATATCGCCACGCTTTGTCTGCGAAAGCATTCTATCCTTGGCAAAGACATCTGATGACTCGCAAATGGGACCCACCACATCGTAAGCCTCTGCAGTTGCATCTGAGGTAAGGTTGTCAATCTCGTGATAAGCCTGATAGAGAGCCGGACGCACAAGATCGTTCATACCGGCATCTACAATCACGAATTTCTTGCATGTACCATGCTTGACGTATGTGACACGGGTGACAAGAGTTCCACACTGCCCCACAATGCTGCGTCCAAGTTCGAAGTGTACCTGCTGACCTTCACGACGTTTCAGGCAGTTGGCATAAGTAGCAAAATATTTTGCAAAATCGGGGATGGGGTTATCCAAAGGCTTCTCGTAGTCGATGCCAAGGCCACCACCCACATTCAGGTGAGGCAGTTGCAGCCCCATATCACTTTCGAGCATATCCTGTATATCGTTGACACGGTTGCAAAGAGCCACAAAATCCTCCATCTCCAATATCTGTGAGCCAATGTGGAAGTGCAGACCTATGAGAGATAAATTTTCCATTTTCTGAACCTCGGCAATGACCTCGGGCAAAAGCTCGTAGTTTATGCCGAATTTGTTCTCAGCCAACCCGGTGGTGATGTTTGCATGCGTGTGAGCCGCAACACCGGGATTTACCCTGATAGCAATCTCGGCTTTTCTGCCACACTCACCGGCAAGTTCATTAATGAGTTCAGCCTCGGGGAGCGACTCCACATTAAAGCAAAAGATGCCTGCAGCAAGCGAGAAACGTATCTCTTTTTCGGTCTTTCCCACACCGGCAAAAACAATCTTCGAAGGAGCTATGCCGGCTCCAAGCGCAGCTTGCACCTCGCCACCACTCACACAGTCGGCACCCAACCCAGCCGCGCTTATTATCTGCAACAGACGGGGGTTAAAGTTGGCTTTCACAGCATAATGCACATGGAAACCATCGTATTTGCCCGCCTCGGCAAGCACCGATGCAACGGTATTTTTCAACAGTTCCACATCGTAGTAATAAAACGGCGTCTCCAAAGCGCCGAATTTATTTACGGGTAACACATTCATAGCCGTCACGTATCAGTTGAAGATATTTTTACTCAATGCACGCAGCGCTCTCTCCTTATCCTCCATACGGATGAGGAACGATATATTGTAGTTGCTGCCACCATAAGATACCATGCGAACAGGAATATCTTTCATTGCTTCCATAGCACGCGACTCGAAGCCTGTGTTCTCCCATGTGAGGTCGCCCACCACACAGATGATGCACATATCCTTGTCGATGGTCACAGTGCCATATTTCTGAAGCTCGTTTGTTATCTCCTCGAGTCGGTTGGCATTGTCGATAGACATTGACACACCCACCTCAGAGGTACAAATCATATCTATAGAAGTGCGATAAGTCTCGAAAATCTCGAACACCTTACGCAAGAAACCATAAGCAAGCAACATACGACCCGATTTTATCTTTATGGCAGTGATGTTATCTTTGGCAGCAACAGCCTTGATGGTACCCGGCTCAGTGAGGTTGTTATCGATAAGTGTACCCTCAGCTTTAGGGTCCATGGTGTTCAGCAGACGCACAGGTACTCCTGCAAGCCTGGCGGGGAGGATACATGTCGGATGCAGGATTTTCGCACCAAAATATGCCAGCTCGGCAGACTCCTCAAAATGCAGATGACGCACAGGACGTGTGCCGTCGACAATGCGGGGGTCGTTATTGTGCATGCCATCAATGTCGGTCCATATCTGTATTTCTTCTGCCTGAAGTGCCGCACCAATCAATGTTGCTGTGTAGTCGCTACCACCGCGTTGCAGATTGGCAACGCGATTTTCGCTATTCATACATATAAAGCCCTGAGCAATATATATTCTTCCGTCGGTGCGGCTCTCTATGAGTGGAGTAAGTTTTTCGACAATATATTCCATGTCAGGCTCTTCGTTAGCCTTCAAGCGCATGAAATCGAGCGAATTAAGCAGTTTCACATCGATACCCTGCTCTTCCATGTATAGAGCCACCATATTGGTCGACATAATCTCACCTTGAGCAATAATCTCTTTCTCGTTGTCGGCAGTCAAAGGCTGCAAGGCAAGCGCACGCAGATGATTGAAAATATCACCTACACGCTCGTTGGCCAAAACAGCATACTTTTCGCTGCTGTATAAATCTTTTACAGTCTGTCTGTACTTGCTCTGGAGATTGGTTATGTGCTCTACAGCACCTATCGAGTTGCCGTTTCGCAAATAATTTGTAAATTCAATAAGCGCATTAGTTGTTCCCGACATTGCCGAGAGAACTACCACCTTTGTCTCTCCATCGGCTATCAGTTTAACAACACCTTGCATGCGTGCGGCAGAGCCAACTGAGGTTCCGCCAAATTTCATTACTTTCATGTGTGTATGATTGATTATTGTTTATATTCGTCTACTCTTCGCCGGCAATAACATCTGCCTGCTTTTCATTTTTAATGATATTTTTGTCCTTGCACTTGAACTCTATTGCCGGATAAGCCGAGAGCCACTGCTCGTTGTGAGTTATCATCAGGACAGCCGTACCCTCATCCTTACATATACGGTGCAACAGCGTCATGATGTTGTTGCCCGTCTCATTGTCGAGGTTACCCGTAGGTTCGTCGGCAAGCAACAATGTTGGATGGTTGAGAATGGCGCGGGCGATGACAATGCGTTGCTGTTCTCCGCCCGAAAGCTCGTGTGGCATCTTATAACCCTTCTGAGGAAGCCCCACAAGGTCGAGCACCTCGCCAATGCGTTTCTCGCGCTCACTTTTGTCGCTCCAACCCGTGCATTTAAGCACAAAATCCAAATTATCGTGCACTGTGCGGTCGGTAAGAAGCTGAAAATCCTGAAAAACAATTCCCATGCGTTTTCTGAGCAAAGGCAATTTGCTACGACGCAACCCCTTCAAAAAGAATTCGTCGAAAAGCACAGCATTACCGCTGTGAATATCCACCTCGCCATAAATGCTCTTGAGCAACGTTGACTTACCCGAGCCCACAGCCCCGGTAATATATGCAAACTCACCAGCGTTGAGAGTAAAAGTCACATCCTCGAGAATAATCTTCGAGTCGATATGTATATCAACATTTTCGTATTTAATGACCGGCATATGATAGTATAGATATGTTTTTCGCTTTCGACTGTGCAAAGATAGTGCAAGCCGAGAGGAGAACAAAATAAGTTTACTTATTTTTTATCCCAAGGCGAAGCCTAACTTATCTAAAGATAGTGCAAGCCGAGAGCAACATGCGACAAAACCAAGCACAAAAATTATTTCCTACCAAAAGGAGCAATGACGGCAATCACCAATCCCAATCTTTTTGTTTTAAAAAACACATTGTACTTCCATAAAATTTATTGAAAGGCGAGCGACAGCGAATGGCTCAACCATCCTTTTATATAGTTGGTTTATATTGCAAAAATATCAGCAATCACCATTTTATGTACCATCATAATGACCACCTGCAAAAAATCGACCCACAATTTAAGCAGCTTTTTGCAATAAAACCCGTTAATAATTTTGATGTTGCATAAAATGTATTAATTTTGCGATAGTTTATACCTTAGGGGTAATTATAAATTCATTGATACAATAAACAAACCATAATAAACTAACGAAAATGAAAATTTTATTGACAGGTGGTGCGGGCTTTATCGGAAGCCACACCTTGATTGAGCTTACAGAAGCCGGACATGAAGCTGTAGTAGTTGACAACTTGGACAACTCTTCTCCCATTTCACTGAAGCGCGTTGCTAAGATTATAGGAAAAGATGTACCTTTCTACAAGGTCGACATACGCGACCGCGAAGGCTTGCAGAAGGTGTTCGATGAACACAAATTTGATGCCTGCATCCACTTTGCCGGCCTAAAGGCGGTTGGTGAAAGTTGCGCTAAACCTCTTGAGTACTACGAAAACAACATGAATGGTACTTTTGTTCTTGTTGACGTAATGCGCAAGAATGGTTGTAAGAATATCATTTTCTCTTCAAGCGCCACTGTTTACGGCGACCCGGCAATAATCCCCATAACAGAGGAGTGTCCCAAAGGCAAATGCACAAACCCATACGGACAGACAAAATCCATGCTCGAGGAGGTTCTTTTAGATGTTCAGAAGGCCGACAATGAGTGGAACGTTGTACTTCTGCGCTACTTCAACCCCATCGGCGCCCACAAGAGCGGAACAATAGGTGAGAACCCCAACGGCATTCCCAACAACCTGATGCCTTACATCACACAGACAGCTGTGGGCAAACGTGCCGAGCTTGGCGTTTTCGGTAACGACTATGACACACACGATGGCACAGGTGTACGCGACTACATTCATGTGGTAGACCTCGCAAGAGCGCACGTTGCAGCATTAAAAGCCATAGTAGAGAAGAAAGGTGCTGCCGTTTACAACATCGGTACAGGACACGGATATTCAGTACTCGACGTTGTAAAAGCTTTCGAGAAGGCAAACGGAGTCCCCGTCCCCTATTCAATCAAGCCACGACGTCCGGGAGACATCGCTACATGTTACTGCAATCCTGCTAAAGCCGAGGCAGAACTCGGTTGGAAGGCAGAGTTTGGTATCGAGGAGATGTGCCGAGACAGCTGGAACTGGCAGAAGAACAACCCCAATGGTTTCGAGGAATAAAAGTTCTTGAATCATTAGAACCACCTAAAAGTAATATATACTAGCATACACCCCCGTTAGAAGCCTCTAACGGGGGTGTATTATATAAACATGGAGTTTTGAAATATCTCTCAAATCTGTTAACTTAAACCATAAGCACACACTTTTCTAAAATCTCTTCGGCAATATCCCGAGAAACACAACCCATAACCATTTGAAATATCACTTTACACCCTAAGTAAACCGATAAAGAAAAACACTCGAAAATACCGCCTTCGCGCGTTTCTTCGAGTGTTAATGTCAAAATCTTGAGTTCTAAGGTATATTGTGGTGCCACCAGAATCCTTAAACCATAGCCTTAATACGCAAAGTTTCAATAACTTACGATTTGACAACTGCTCAAAAAAGGCCATTTCCATAATTGTATTACTCGATTTTTTCACAATTTTGCATCGAAATTGAGGGACAATTTCTGGTGGTTTTTGGGGCATTTTTGAGAGATTTTATTACTCCTCCTGTTCGTAATAGTATGAGTAATCTATACCCTTCATAAAGGTTTCACGGTCGTTGATTTTATCGGTCAAAGCAGACTGCAAAAGTCGCTTGATATCCGACGAGTCGGCGACACTTTTTTGCATTGCATTCAAGTAGTCGTTCTTGTCAATCTT
>JAFTTA010000258.1 GCA_017467015.1 Bacteroidaceae bacterium | reverse complement strand
CCTGCGACTGGTTCATATGATAAAGGTTATCCGTACGGTCTACAAAAGTCTGGTCGCGCACCACTTTGCGATAATTATTAATGAAAATGTTGCGCATAATAGTGTACATCCACCCTTTAAAATTTGTGTCGGGCATATACTTATCCATATTATCAAGCGCCTTTAACGATGTTTCTTGCAAAAGGTCATTCGCCTCATCTCTATCTGCTGTCAGTTTATATGCAAAACGGTGTAACTCCGATTGCACCTCCAGCAACTCCCTTCTAAATTTTGCAGCATCCATAATATATAAAAATTTATTCAGGTGCCATGTTTCATTGCACCAATATAATAAACCATCGAAAGGGCTCATTTGTTTAGAAGATGATTAATTTAATAACCGTTTAAACCACGAAATAAACGACGCATCTTCAAAAAGAAATTATAGATTATATTCTTGACTGCTTCCTAAAGATTGCTTGAGGAAATAATGGAATTTATATTTTTTTCTACCACTCAAAGCTAATGAATGATTACATAACAGAAGAAATAATATTACACAACAAAGCACTCATCGAGGCGTAAAATCTCTTTACAGAATTTTTTTTGTTCTCTTATTTTAGTTATATTCGCAAGCCCAAATTTAATATTTAATAAAAATGAATGATTCCAACCACCTTATAATAATGGCAGGCGGTGTAGGCAACCGTTTCTGGCCTGTCAGCACACGCGAAAAGCCCAAACAGTTCATAGACGTGCTTGGCTGCGGAAAGTCGTTGCTTCAACTTACCGTGGAACATTTCAAAGGTATATGCCCAATCGAGAACATCTGGGTGGTAACATCTGAGGAGTATGCCACTCTGGTACGTGAGCAGTTGCCTCAAATTGACGAAAAAAATATACTGAAAGAGCCATGTCGACGCAACACGGCCGCATGCATAGCATACGCTGCGTGGAGAATAAAGAAAATAGATCCCAGAGCCAACATGGTGGTAACACCAAGCGACCATTTAGTTACAGATGTTATTGAATTTCAGCGAGTGATAACGTCATCGCTGAAATTTGTTGCCGACTCCGACGCTATTCTTACCATAGGCATAAAGCCAACACGGCCCGAGACCGGCTTCGGTTACATCGAAGCAGCATTGGAGAACCCATCGCTCTCAAACAAAGAGATATTCAGAGTGGACTCATTCAAAGAGAAACCCGACATTGACACTGCAACAACATACATCAGCAAAAAGAATTTCTATTGGAATTCAGGGGTCTTCATCTGGAACGTACAGACAGTGGTAAATGCCTTCCGCATATATCAGCCACAGATAGCACAGATATTTGAATCGCTACTACCCTACTATGGCACAGATGAGGAGACATCGCTGCTTGCCGAGAAATTCCCCTACTGCCGCAACATATCGGTAGACTATGCCATACTGGAACATGCCGACGAAGTGTTTGTTTTCCCCGCAGACTTCGGATGGAGCGACCTGGGCACATGGACATCGCTGCACTCACACCTGCCGCAAGACCTCACCGGAAATGTACTCATAGGCGAGAATATCTCCATTCACGACTCACGCGGATGCATAATACATACAGAAAGTTGTAAAAAAGTAGTAGTCATCGGAATTAACGATTGTGTTGTCTCGGAAAAAGATGGCAATCTGCTTGTCTGCAAACTGAATGAAGAGGAAAGAATAAAAGAATTGACAAAGAAATAATAAAAGTGGGTGATCGTTTGATGAAGTGAACCCCAAAAGTTTTTTGTCTAACTTTTTGGGTTCACTTCACATTATCTAGCACCTCTTCTTTAAATTATTTATATTTATGCTCATTCCTGCATCAATCAGCCAATATTGATATGAGACCGGCAATACCTATTGCCACTGCTGCCGCCTGGGCCACACCATTGTCACAATGATTATGAACTACAACGGGATGATGGTGGGGATGGTGATGATGAACTACCACGGGAGCGGGCTTCGGATGGTGGTGGTGAACTACCACGGGAGCAGGCTTCGGATGATGATGAACAACTACGGGAGCAGGCTTATGATGTTTCACTGCAACGTGTTTGTTAGCATGACCTGGATTACCCTTACCAACGTTTATCACTTTCTTATCGCCACCTCTCTTAGCTCTGTTATAATCTACTTGTACTCTATTTGCACCTTTTCTCTCATTTCTATCGTTCTTTGCAAAAACCTGTGCAGGCATAAGCATTCCGCTTATAATCACTGCGATAATCATCAACTTTTTCATAATACTCATTTTTAAAGGTTATTAATAGAAGTTCATTTCTCTTCTTGTCTGCTGCAAAGTTATAACGCGAAACATACCCCGGCAACGGTTTTTCCCTAAGATAGCGGGGATTTCCCCTAAAGGTAATAGAGATTTTGGTTTTAGGGATTTTCCTCCGTTTTATTAGGGAAATTCCCCTTTTTTAAACCTTATTTATGATTACCTTTGTAACGTCTAAAAGTACAAAGTGTAAAACTTAATACATTATAATATGAAACAGATTGCTTTTTTATTGATGGTAATGCTTCTTCCTACAGGAATGATAGCACAAGTCGATGATTTGTATTTTGTTCCAAAGAAGAAAGCACAAAAAGAGATAAAGGTGACCAATGGCGGAGGCGTGAAAGTTGTCAGCAAGAGCGCAACGCCCACCACTGTAAACAACAACGTAAACAGCATCGACGAGGATGCTTACAACCGTCGCAACGTTTCTGTTGTTCAGGATGAAAGCTACGAACAAAGCGTCGAGGAGGAAGAGAGCTACGAATACAGCGACAACTACTCCGACGAGGTTGATGCCGATTACACATACTCGAGCCGCATAGTACGCTTCCACAGCCCACGCCGAGCAGTGGTGCTAAGCAGCCCCCTCTATTGGGACGTTGTCTATAACAGCGGACTCGACAATTGGACAATCTACGACGATGGTATATATTGGGATGTGTATCCCGACTACAGCTACACAAGCATATATGCATCGCCTTGGTATTCATCGTGGAGTTGGCACTTTGGCGCCGGTTGGGGACTCTCTTTTGGCTGGGGTTACTCTCCATGGCATTGGAGCTGTTATTCACCCTTCTGGCACAGCCACCATCACCACCATCATTGGGGTGGTTTCCACGGACATTACGGACATCACTACATTGGCGGATGGCATCACTCGTTCAACGGCGGTCATCGCAACGCAATATACACCAACCGTAACGGTGGTGGCGCACGCGGTAGCTTTGTACCCCGAGCAAGCGGTCCTTCACGTGCATCGTCGGGTGTGAGAGCCGGTGGAGCAACACGAAGCGAAAAAAGCGCAACGGCACAGTCGGGTCGCACAGTACGCAAAGCATCGGGCGCAGAGAGAGTCTACAACCGTCCGAGCAGCACACGCAGCAACAGTTCGCGTTCGGGTGTAAGAATAGAACGTCCGCGCAACAACAACTCAAACAACACAAATATTGAGAGAAACAACAATCGCCAGGACGGAAAAAGCATAAACAACGGAAGAGCCACACAAGGAAGCCGCAACAATGCAGTACAACGCTCAACACGCAGCAACAGCGAAAAGGGCAACGTACAAAGAAGCAGCGACACAAAAAGGAGCAACAGCCGTTCGACATACAGCCGATCATCGTCGGAGCAGAAATCATCAGTATCGCGCAGCAACAGTAGCAACCGCAGCAGTTCGCGCTCTTCGTTCAGCGGAGGTTCGTCACGAGGTTCAAGTTTCTCGGGTGGCGGTTCACGCGGAGGTGGCGGAGGTCGCAGCGGCGGTGGTTCACGCGGAGGTGGCGGTCGCCGATAAGCCGAAAGACAACAAGAGAGAGATTTAAAGAGAAGGATATACCAAAAACAGTATCGCTATGAAAAAAATAGTTAACATACTTGCTCTGCTGATAATAGCAGCACAACTGAACGCACAAAGCACATATAATGTAATTCCGCTTTTCAGCCCCGACCTGACAGGAACAGCACGTTTCGTAGGAATGGGAGGCGCAATGAGCGCTCTCGGTGGTGACATCTCCACAATATCTACCAACCCCGCCGGCATTGGTCTCTATCGCAGCAACGACTTCAATGCCTCGGTGTCGATGAGCACCTTGAACACAAAAGCCGATTTTCTCGGTTCGGAACTGAGCAAAGATAAATTTCTTTTTTCATTCGACAACATAGGAGTTGTGTTCTCCGGTAAATTCGGTGGCAGCGATGAGAGTCTCAAATTTGTAAACATAGGAGTAAATTACAGCCGGCGCAACAATTTCCGCAAAGATTTTGCCATGAACGGATGGTATGCCGACGAAGATGGAAACGCTTTGTACTCACAACAATTTCAGATACAGAACCTCTATGACAACAGTCTACCCAATTTGGGCGCCATCAGCAGCGACTCATATTACAACCCCAAATATCCATGGTTGCCACTGCTCGCTGCCGACGCAGGAGTAATAGACACCGAAGGCGGCATAAGATATTTGCCCACAGACGCCAATTTTTACAGTGAAGACCGCGGAGGTGTCAACCTTGTAGACTTCAACCTATCATGCAACATCAACGACAGGCTCTATTTGGGTCTCACGCTCGGCGCACAATATGTCGACTACGAACGCTACTCCATGTATGGCGAATATGACGATTTGGGCACAATCTACACTCTTGAAAATTGGCAAAAGACCGAGGGTACAGGTCTTGATGTTAAACTTGGAGCCATCTTCCGCCCCTTTGAATATTCACCCTTTCGTGTAGGACTCGCATTCCACCTGCCCACATACTACAACCTCACAGACTATAGCAGTGCATACATGGCAGGGCCCGACGAGCCCGATGGCGGATATAGAGAA
The DNA here is from genome assembly GCA_017467015.1 of Bacteroidaceae bacterium. GTDB lineage: Bacteria > Bacteroidota > Bacteroidia > Bacteroidales > Bacteroidaceae > HGM04593. The sequence continues at coordinate 8,344 of JAFTTA010000258.1, read as the reverse complement.
ATGGGCACAAACTGGCCGGAGGCCTATGGCGACGACTACATTGTTGACTACAAAGTGCGTTCACCCTGGCGCATGAACGTGAGTGCAGGCTACACATTCGACGACTTCCTTGCAGTGAATGCAGAATATGAGCTGGTGGACTATTCATCGGCAATGATGGAGTACGAAGATGGCTACAGCATGCCCGACATGGACGATGAGTTTGACAGCAACATGCAGTGCTCACACATTCTGAGACTCGGTGCAGAGGTGAAACTCGACAAAAACTTCAGCATGCGTTGCGGATATAACTTCATATCCTCTGCATTCAAGGATAATGCATGGAAATACATATCGCCTTACTCGGCAAACACAGCCACTGACTACACAAACACCAAGAACACAAACATATTCACACTTGGTCTGGGCTACCGCGGCAAGAGCTTCTACTTCGACGCTGCATACCAATGCATGCTGCAGGATGCCGATTTCTACACTTACGTTGACCCCGAGGTAAGCCTGCCGGCAACAAAAGTTTCCGACTTCAGAAACAAGATTGTCTGTACATTCGGAGTGCGCTTCTAAATAATAAACCGAAACACAAAAAAGAGGGTAACTCAATAGTCATTTAACAAAGGAAACGAATCCCGTCAGGATACACTCTGACGGGATTCGTTTGTCCTTAAAGTGGGCTTTTGGGTCACCCTCTTTTTTGTCAAGTTATTGAAAACTATTTCTTATCGGGTATACCGAACAGATGCCACAATTCGGGCGCAAAGCTCTGTTTGATGGGCATTTTACACTCCGTGTAGAGGTTTTTCAGTTCCTCCAATCGTTTATGCGCCTCCTCACGTGCGACCTTCAATTCCATCTCCATGTAATCCTGCTTTGTAGCAGCTTCGTGAAGCAAACGACACGCCTCGGCAAGCCTTATAGTGTCAGTGGAAAGTCCTTTGCCACTAAGCTGCACGCTCTGTTTTTTAATGCCATCAATAAGTGCCTCGCCTTTAGCGATGGGGTCTAAATAAATTTTGTTCATATTGTATACTTTTTATATTATTTCAACACAAATCTACAAAATTCCACCGAAGAAAACAAACCGCTATATACATGATATACAACAATATATGCAACCGATAATCCATTGAAGTTCAACCTCGAAACCACCAATATTAATAATTGTTAAAGTTTTGTTTTGAGAAGAATTAAACAATTAATTATACTATTTGTGACACGCGAAAACAACAAATCAGCAAAACATTTTTTAGGTCTGCAAAAGATTTGTTATCTTCGCAGACATAAACCAATTAACAATAGAAGATAACATGAAATTATTAGAGGGAAAAGTTGCCCTGATAACCGGCGGAACACGCGGTATAGGCAAAGCTATTGCATTGAAGTATGCAAGTGAAGGAGCAAACATTGCCTTCACTTACGTCAGCAACAGCGCTGTTGCCGAACAGACAGCAGCAGAAATCAGCGCCATGGGTGTCTCTTGCAAAGGATATATATCAAACGCTGCCGACTTTGCGGCAGCCGAGGAGGTAGTGAAAAGTGTGATGGCAGACTTCGGCAGAGTAGATATTTTAGTGAACAATGCCGGCATCACAAAGGATGGATTGATGTTGCGCATGAGCGAAGAGCAGTGGGACAGCGTCATCACTGTCAACTTGAAATCGGCCTTTAACTTCATCCACGCAGTAGCACCCATCATGGCTAAGCAGCGTGCAGGAAGCATCATCAACATGACATCGGTTGTTGGTGTCAGCGGAAATGCCGGACAGTGCAACTATGCGGCATCGAAAGCAGGTCTTATAGGTCTTGCAAAATCTGTTGCAAAAGAGTTCGGTCCTCGCGGCATACGCTCAAACTGCATAGCACCGGGATTTATCGACACCGACATGACAGCCAAACTGCCCGAAGATTTGCGCGAACAGTGGAGCAAGAGCATACCTCTGCGCCGTGCCGGCAAGGGAGAAGATGTAGCCAACGTTGCCCTATTCCTTGCATCAGACCTTTCGGCATATGTAACCGGACAGGTCATCAACTGTTGCGGCGGCATGAACTGCTAAAAAGTCAAACAATAAAGAACACACAAGAGGGTGTGTCAAAATGCAAATTTTGACGCGCCCTCCATAGCTTTAAACGGCGTTGCCCCGAAGGCACCCCCCCCAAAAAAAACAATTAACCATGAGAAAAAGATTGCTTATTTTAATGGCATTTTTGCTGACACTTTCTGTTGCCGGTGCAGAAGCCAAAAAGAAAAAGATTACCCCTAAACAGAGAGGCGTGGCAACCATTAACCGCGCTACAGCCGAAGCACACGTCGGGTTTCTTGCCTCTGACGCCTTGAGGGGACGTGAGTCGGGCACTCCCGACGGATACATAGCCGGCGAATATCTGATATCCGTACTCAAACAGATGGGCGCCACCCCACTCTTTGGCAACAGTTATGTTCAGAATTTTGAAGCATACTCGATTGAACGTCGCAACGCAGGCTTCACCGTTAACCCCGAAGGAATAGAAAAAATAAAGAAAGGAGCGCATCGCATAGCACCCATGCGCAACATACTAGCCAAAATAGAGGGCAAGAACCCTGAGGAAATAGTGGTAGTGGGTGCGCACTACGACCACTTGGGCTACGACCCCATGCTTGTGGGCGACAAGATATTCAACGGTGCCGACGACAACGCTTCGGGAGTTCAGGCTGTGCTTCAGATATTGCGTGCCTTCTTAGCCACAGGCGAGAAACCCGAGCGCACAGTAATTTTCGCCTTATGGGACGGCGAAGAGCGCGGCTTGTTGGGTTCGACATACTTTGTAAACAACTTCGCAGAGATGAAGAAGGTGAAAGGCTACATGAACTTTGACATGATAGGCCGTAACAATATGGAGCACCGTCCCAAACATTTCAACCTGATGTATATGCCTCAGGATTCACTCTTTGCCAAATGGCTGAAAACCGATATAGAGGCACACACATTACAACTCGACCCCAATTTTGTGACATCGGAAGATTTCAGCGGCGGCAGCGACCAAGTACCCTTCTTCAAAGCCGGAGCAAAAATAGTGTGGTACCAAACAGGGGCTCAGCCCGATTTTCACATGCCCACCGACGAGTGTGACCGCATAAATTGGGACAAAATGGTAGAGATAACAAAAGCCGCCTTTCTCTGTTTATGGAAAATGGCAAATTTATCATTCTAAGCAACTGTTATAAAATTCAACGATGGGACTATTTATAAGAAAAAGCATTGAAGCACTACAAGCCGAAGCAAACGCCACAGGCAGCAAGACTCTGAAAAGAGTGTTAGGTCCATGGAGCCTTATTGCCTTAGGTGTAGGCGTAATAATCGGTGCAGGGCTATTCTCGATAACAGGAACCGTTGCCGGAGAATATACAGGACCGGCTATCACACTGAGCTTTGCCATAGCAGCACTTGGTTGCTGCTTTGCAGGACTATGCTACGCCGAGTTTGCATCCATGATTCCCGTTGCAGGCAGCGCATACACCTACTCATATGCCACAATGGGAGAATTGGTGGCATGGATTATAGGATGGGATCTTGTACTTGAGTACACAGTGGCAGCCACCACCGTCAGCATCAGTTGGAGCCGTTATCTTGTTGTATTTCTGCAAAGCATAGGCATAGAACTGCCACATGCACTCTCGGCATGCCCATGGGACGGTGGAATTATAAACATCCCTGCGATGCTCATAGTGGTGATGATGAGCATCATACTGATACGCGGTACCGAGGAGAGTTCATTCTTCAACGGGCTGATAGTATTTCTGAAAATAGGCGTGATATTAATCTTTGTGGTGCTCGGATGGAAATTTATAAACAGTGACAACCTCACGCCATACATTCCTGAGAATAGCGGCACTCTGGGAGAATATGGATTTTCGGGCATACTGCGCGGAGCCGCCATTGTCTTTTTTGCATTTTTAGGGTTCGACGCAGTGAGTACGGCAGCACAAGAGACAAAAAACCCAAAACGCAACATGCCCATTGGAATTTTGGCATCACTGCTTGTATGCACAGTGCTGTACATACTGTTTGCACACGTAATGACAGGCGTTGCACACTACTCACTCTTCCAAGGACAGGTAGGCATTGCCCCCGTTGCCGTGGCAATAGAGAACATGGGTACTCCCGACGCAACAGGAATCATTCAGCCAGCCTACCCGTGGTTGAACAAAGCCATCATTCTGGCTATTCTCTTTGGCTATTGCTCAGTAATCATGGTTACACTGTTAGGGCAGAGCAGAGTATTCCTCAGCATGAGCCACGACGGACTTCTGCCACCATTCTTCTCGCGCATCAATGAGAAGTTCCGCACCCCCATGCACAGCAACCTTCTGTTCATGGTGGTTGTGAGCCTATTGGCAGGTCTCATTCCGGCACGCGTGGCAGGGGAGATGACAAGCATAGGCACACTGTTTGCGTTCACCCTTGTGTGCGCAGGAGTGCTTGTGGTACGCAAGACAATGCCCGGCATACACAGAGGCTTTCAATGCCCCTTCGTACCCGTCGTTCCAATATTGGGCATACTGACTTGCGTGGCAATGATGTGCTTCCTGCCTGCCGACACATGGATACGATTGGTTCTGTGGATGCTCATAGGACTTGACGTGTATGCAATGTACGGCATAAAACACAGTAAGCTTGAGCCACAAAAGCGTGTGCGCAAAGGAGACAATGCACTTAATGTTTTGGGAATAGCCCTTTCATTGCTGAGTATACTCACAGGTGTGTGGCACCAGCAAACAGCAGGATGGAGCGCAGACAAGACATTGCTGACAATATCTATTGTCTTCGCAATTGCACATCTTGTTTACTATGCCATGCGCATGATTAAGAATAGTCGTAAATAAAAGAAAAACAGATATAAAAAAAGCGCCCCCACAAGTTTTATTCTTCAAACTGAATTTGTGGGGGCGCGTTATCGCTATCAGCCATAAGGCTCATCATCTTCGGCGGCAATGCCATTGTAATACTCATCCGATTCATCATACTCGAAATTAAAGAAGTCAGGGTCGATGCAATGTATTTTTCCATCTTCGTCGACATGGAATTTATCGGGGTGTTCCAACAAAAGAGCTAACGACTCGGCAAGAAGTTTTTCTACAGGCGCCATGCCCTCGAATGATATATCATCAAATTCATCTTGATTTTTCATTTTGTAATTTATTTGCGCAACGAAATTATTTACTTTTTATTTATCGGACAAATTTTCACAAGGCAAATTTATGAAAAAAACAAATAACAATGAAATGAAAAGCATTGACATATCATTTATTCCGCAAAAACACATATAATGTATATTTAACACTCTTTTTTTAATAAAATAAAAAAAGAGTCGTAAGAAAAACGTATCTTTGCAAAATGATGAAAAAGATACATAAATCAGCAGTCATAATACTGCTTTTGCTCATGACTTTTGGGAATAAAGCCATAGCCCAAACACCGTTCCACTTGATAAACAAGTCGGGAACATTGTACTCGTTCTATCTCGAAGACAAGCCACGTTTCTGGCATCAAGGAGGATTGTTACATATCCACACAGATAAAACGAAAATAAATTTTGTGTTGGCAAAGGTGGCACAAATCCTTTGGGACAACGACATTCCCACATCAATACAAGAATGTGTGGAAAACAGAGTGCGTGTTAACATCAGCAGCGATAAGCTGACAATTTCGGGTAACCCTGACAGCGTTATACGCATCTATTCGCTCAAAGGAATACTATGCGCTGAGGTACAACCCACCGGAGAGGAAACTATCACAATTGATTTATCTGAACTTCAACAAGGCACATATCTTGTGAAAATTTCGGACTTTACATTTAAATTCATGAAGCAATGATAAAGGAAACAATACTGAGTATACTTTTTGCGTTTGCATTGCTTCTGCCCGCCATCGCAAACGACTCTATCTACGTACAATTGAAGGACGGTACAATCCTTGCGTATGAATATGCCGAGAATGACACTGTGTCGGTGGACGAAAAGTTCATGAGCATTGCAGACACAACAATCTTTTCGGGTGAGGTAAGTCGTGTAACATTCGACCGCGAGATGTTGAAAAAAGAGAGTGGTGTGCGTTTCATAAACCTAAAACTGCGTGGAACCGATGAGGCAAACAGTGCCCTATTCAAAAAAACATTTACAGCAGACGTCAATTATTTGGAGACTGACGACACAATAGTATTCAACATCCCCTACCTAACGAGTTACAAGTTAACACCTTACTTTTTTACAAATTCACAAAAGACAAAGGTATATGCAAACGGCACAGAGATATTCTCGACAGAGAGTATTGTTGACTTTTCACAGCCTGTAACCATGAAGTTGGAATATCCCAATGGCAGCACACGCGAATATGTTGTGATTGTAAAGAACTCAGGACTGCCTATAGTAGTTATAAACACCCCCAATAACGGAAGCATAACCAGCAAAGAGACATGGGTGGAAAAATCGTCCATGATAATATATCAAGCAGACTGAACCATTAACTATGACTCCGGCACAGACTACATGAACATACGAGGACGCGGAAACAGCACATGGAGCTATTCCAAGAAGCCCTACAACATAAAGCTTAACACCAAAAAAGCCATACTTGGTATGCCCAAGCACAAACGTTGGTGCTTGCTTGCCAACTACATTGACAGGACATTGATGAGAAATGCCGTTGCATTTGAACTAGCCAAAATGACCTCAATGGATTGGACGCCCAACGGACGATTTGTGGAACTTGTCCTCAACAACACACCTGTAGGAAACTACTATCTGTGCGAGGCAATACGCATTGATAACGACAGAGTAAACATTAACGAAATGTCGCCCAATGACATTTCAGGCGATGCCATCACAGGTGGTTTCATTCTGGAACTTGACAGCTATTACGACGCTGATTATAAATTCAAAACCACATACTACCGTATGCCGGTGAACATTAAGCAACCCGACGAAGATGAAATAAACAATTATCAATACAATTACATAAAGGACTATTACAACGCTGCCGAGAAAGAATTGTACTATGGATCGTTAGAAGGTTTCGCAAAATATGTAGACATGAATACACTCATAGACTGGTATTTGCTAAACGAAGCCATCTACAACCCTGAACTAGGCCACCCCAAAAGCAGTTATATGCATAAAGACAAAAATGGCAAGTTGCACATGGGACCGGCATGGGACCACGATTGGGAGACGTTCACCCCACACAGCAGTTTAAAAAACAACAACACTATGTGGTTTGGCGCTCTTTTCCGCATACCGGAATTTAAGCAGATGGTAAAAGAGAGATGGAACAAACTCAAAGGACCATTTGCATCAATTGTAACATACATAGAGGACACGCGTGAAGAGATAAGAGCCTCATGGGAATACAACTACACGTTGTGGCCTAAAATATCAAACGGAGTTAACGGCGACACATCACTGGGTTACGATGACGCTGTAAACCGTCTGAAGAGCTCATTCATAAACCGTTTGAACTCACTAAACTCCATAATTAACGCATGGTAGTTTAGAGCTAACAACAAGAGCCCACGATACAATGGCAGGAATAAAAACAAGCGGAATATCGTCAAGACTGACCCTGCTCAGTTTCCTCGAATTTGCAATTTGGGGTGCCTACCTTACATCTGTAGGCATATACCTATTTAAGGTGGGTCTTGGAGAAAAAATTGGTTGGTTCTTTGCCATACAGGGTATTGCATCTATATTCATGCCTGCCATCATGGGTGTAATAGCCGACAAATGGGTGTCGGCACAAAAGTTGCTATCATTCTGTCATCTGGTTACAGCTTTATCAATGGCAACGACTGGATATGTAGCGATGCAAGAAGCTACGGAAGTGAAATTTGGTAATCTGTTTCTACCATACTCAATAGGTGTAGCATTCTTTATGCCTACAATAGCCCTCTCAAACTCGGTATCCTACACACTACTGGGACGCGAAGGAAAGAATGTGGAGAAAACCTTCCCGCGCATCAGGGTATTTGGAACGATAGGTTTCATTGCATCTATGTGGGCTATAGACCTATTGGGTTTCAAAGACTCGTACAATCAATTTTTCGTGTCATCAGCATTAGGATTGACAATGGCAATCTACTCCATGAGCATGCCCGACTGCCCACCCAATAAAACCGACAAAGGCAGAAAGATTGCGTCAATGATGGGAGCCGATGCACTAAAATATCTTAAAGAAAAAAACATTGCTCTGTTTTTTCTCTTCTCCATGCTGCTGGGATGCGCCTTGCAAATATCAAATGGTTACGCAGGCGCCTATATAAGCAGTTTTACAGCAGATGCACAATATGCCGAAACCTTTGCAGTGAGATACCCCAT
>JAFTTA010000257.1 GCA_017467015.1 Bacteroidaceae bacterium | reverse complement strand
GAGAAAGAACACAAGTAACACCTCGCTTGCCATAGGCAGCACAGAGCCGGCAATAAATGCACCTATGCCCATGCCCAGATATCCGTATCCGCTTAAAAATTCGACTAACCAATCCATAATTCAATTATTGCCGAAACTGCCCACAAAAGCAGCGTTGACAGCATATATATATTTGAAGTTTTAACAGGAAGCGCAGGAAAAATGTATGCTGCAAGCATAGCTATCATAGGCAATCTCCAAATGAACAGCAGCGTATAAAGTTGTGGTTGCAACCAACCTGCCAACCACAGCACCACATAAAGCAGCATGCCAAATATCATTCGACGACGCAGATAGATGCGTCCAACGGTGGCTGTGACGGCAAAATGCACCATAGCAGGAATGGTTATCGCAGTCTCTGCACACAGACGTACTATCATAGAGGGGGTGACCACCACACGCGGCGCCTGCAAGAATGAGGATAGATGCTCTTTGAAACCGTCGAACAATGGTTGCAACTGTGGGAACAAATAGAGCAAAGCACCCACTACCCACAATGGAGTGACCATACCCAGCAGAGCTGCGGAAAAGGTGCGTATATTCAGTTTGCTGCACATTGTAGGGTAGATGAACAGAAACGGCAGCAACAAAAGAAACTGTGGAAACAAGAGTGTGTATGTAGCCACTATGGCAAATACTGTGTACAGCAGATGTCTGACATCGGCAACTTCGTCAATGCGATAGAGAAGCCATACAGCAACAACAAAGAGCAGAAGCGTAAAGGCGGCTACCGCATCGCATTGTATGCCAAACGTAGTGGATATTACCCACAACATGACAACGGGTTGCCATGTGGCACGGTGTTCGGGAACCATATACGAACCCGACAGCATGGCCGAGAAGAGATAAAGCACCAAAGCCGCCACACGCAACAACATAGTATTCACAGTGTCTATCTGCGAATCGACCCATTCCGAAGCGTGCACACTTGCCACGCCTATACCCAAGAAAGCACCTGCTCCCCAAAATATCAGGGAGCAGATGAGTAGTGTGGCGGCAGTATATCTGCCGTCGGCAATAGCTCTTTTATGCGATATGTTATAGGTCGAAGCCAATGTCGCTACGGAAATATTTTTTCTCAAAGTTTATGGCTGCAGCACTCTTGAACGATGCTGCAAGTGCCTCTTCACGGTTTTTGCCGTATGAGCTTGCTGCTATGACGCGACCGCCGGCTGTTACCACTTTGCCATCTTTCACAGCTGTGCCTGCATGGAAGAGAACGCTGTCGGTGACATTCTCGAGACCGGTAATCTCGTAACCTTTGCCGTAAGCCTCGGGGTAGCCACCCGACACCAGCATGACACACACCGCAGTGCGCTCGTCGAACTCAACGGTGGTGCCGGCAAGAGTACCTGCGGCAACCTTTTCGAAGAGTTCCACAATGTCGCTTTTCAGACGCAACATCACTGTTTCTGTCTCAGGGTCGCCCATCCTGACGTTGTATTCAATGACCATTGGCTCGCCCTCGACATTGATGAGTCCGAAGAAGATGAAACCTTTATAGAGCAAGCCCTCGCTAACAAGGCCCTCGACAGTGGGACGTACTATTCTATCCTCGACCTTTTTCATCCAAGCCGCATCGGCAAATGGAACGGGAGAAATGGAACCCATGCCTCCTGTATTGAGGCCTGTGTTACCCTCGCCTATGCGTTTGTAGTCTTTAGCCTCGGGCAGTATCACATAGTCTTTTCCATCGGTGAGCGCAAAGACCGAACACTCGATACCGTCGAGGAATTCCTCGATTACCACCGTTGCCGAGGCATTGCCAAACATTCCCGCGAACATATCTTTCAACTGTGCCTTAGCCTCGTCAAGTGTGGGAACGATAAGCACACCTTTACCGGCACAAAGGCCATCGGCTTTAAGCACATAGGGGGCTTTCAGTGTTTCAAGGAAAGCATATGCTTCGTCAAGCTGTGTGCCATCGAACGAACGATAAGCCGCCGTGGGGATGGAGTGGCGTTGCATGAACTCTTTGGCAAAACTTTTGCTACCCTCAAGTTGCGCAGCCTCGCGCGAAGGGCCGATGACTGCTATGTTGCTGAGTTTCTCGTTACTTGCAAAATAGTCGTAAACACCTTTCACCAAGGGATCCTCGGGCCCTACAACCACCATGCTCACATTGTTGGCCAGAACAAAGTCGGCTATCTTGTCGAAATCGCAAACAGATATTGCTACATTCTCGCCTACCTGCGAGGTACCTGCGTTTCCGGGAGCTATATATAGTTTATCCACGCGGGGACTTTGTGATATTTTCCATGCTAAGGCGTGTTCGCGTCCGCCGCTTCCTAAGAGTAATATATTCATGATTTATAGATTATTTATACAGTGAGTGATTATTTCTTTCTTCTGTCGGGACGACCGGGTTTACCTCCATCGCGTCGCTGCGACGTGCCACGGCTGCCATAGTTACGTTCACCCGAACGGCTGCCACCTCCGAAAGAGGGTTTTCTGTCGCGGTTGAAAGATGACTTACCACGCGAAGAGTCATCACCGCCACGTTCGGGACGCTCGCCATGCTGACGGAATGGTTTTTCACGTTTATTGTCGCGTGACTTGAAGTATGACTCAAGTTCGCGACGACGTTTCATCATTGCTATATCCTCGGGAGTCATTTCGCCGTCGCCATCGTTGTTGCGTTCGCGACGTGCGCCTTTCACCTCGCCATCGAGACCTGTGAGACGCGATTTTCTTTTCATGGGAGCAAAATCTTTCTGCAATGCTCCACCCTCGTCGCGGAAACCGCTATATTTGCCTTGGAAAAGCTCGAACTTACGGAACTCGCAGTCGAGGTCACCATTATAGAGAGGGATGCGTGCCGATGCTTTCAGCCCTATCTGGTCGAAGCAGTCGTAGTTGCTGCAAATGACCCATGCTTCGTTGCCTTGGAAAGCATGTTTCAAACGCTCGCCGAGGGTTTTGTATGTGGCAAGCAGATTTTCCGACACAAGACGTTCGCCGTAGGGAGGATTGACCACCATGACTGCTCTGTTTTCGTGGGGTTGGAAATCTTTGATGTCGCGACACTCTATCTCTATGTAGTCTGTCATCATTGCAGATTTAACATTGCGACGTGCACATCCTACCATGCGTCCGTCGACATCGTAGCCATATATTTTGTGGTGGAACTCTTTCTCGCGCGAGTCGTCCTCGTAGATATTGCTGAAAAGTTCGCTGTCGAAATCGCGCCACTTCTCAAAGGCAAACTCCTTGCGGAAGATGCCGGGAGCTATGTTGCGTGCGATGAGGGCTGCTTCAATGGGAATTGTTCCCGAACCGCACATGGGGTCGATGAAGTCACTCTCGCCACGCCAGCCTGTGAGCAATATCATGCCGGCTGCAAGCACCTCGTTTATGGGGGCTGCACCTGTCTCCACTCTGTAACCGCGACGATGCAACGACTCGCCTGAACTGTCGAAAGCGAGTGTACACTCTTCCTGAGCTATGTGGATGTGGAAAATAAGGTCGGGATTGTTAAGACGCACCGAGGGACGCTTACCGCATTTCTCGTTGAAATAGTCGGCTATGGCATCCTTAACGCGATATGCAACGAACTTCGAGTGGCGGAAGACATCGCTGTAGACAACCGAGTCTACGGAGAAGGTGGTACCCCAATCCATGTACTCGTCCCAGTTCATGGCTTTTACTTTCTCGTACACCTCGTCGGCTGTGGATGCCTTGAAATGCACGATGGGTTTGAGAATACGTACTGCTGTACGCAAACAGAAGTTTGCACGATACATCATCTCTTTGTTTCCTGTGAAAGAGACCATGCGACGACCTATCTGCACATTGTTGGCACCAAGCTCGACCAATTCTTTTGCGAGCACCTCTTCAAGACCTTGAAAGGTCTTTGCAATCAATTCAAATTCCTCCATAAAACCCAATAAATATGTGTGGCAGAGCGCTTCTCTGCCATTTATTTTGCAAAGGAACAAAAAAAAGCGATGCAAATCAACAAAAAGGACTTGTTATTTGCACAAAAACAAATTACTTTTGTATAGGCTAAAAAATTACAACTATTATAAATGAAACAAAGATATTTCTCGCTTAATTCATTGATTGGTTACACGATAACCGCAACAGTAGCACTTTTTGCAGGACAAATGCTGCAAAGCCATCAGGAGACAGACAAGCAAAACAATCCCGTTTCGCAAGTACCTTACAACGTAACATCGCCCGAAGTGCCGGCAAGCATTGATTTTGCGGGAGAACAGATAGACCTTACACGAAGCGACTTGCGCGAGCGCATGGACAGAGAGATTTTGACATTCACATACTCGCACATTAACACACAGCTGATGCTGAAACGTGCCAACAGACTGTTTCCTGTAATTGAACCCATACTGCGCAAACAGGGGCTGCCCGACGACTTCAAATACCTGATGATTATAGAGAGCAACGGCGACATTTATGCACGCTCGTCAGTGGGAGCGGCAGGGTTGTGGCAGTTCATGCCCGCAACAGCCAAACAATATGGTCTTGAGGTAAACAACGCCATAGACGAGCGCTACAACATTGAAAAAGCCACACGCGCAGCTTGTCGCTACTTAAAAAGTTCATACAGCCGCTATGGCGATTGGCTGACGGTAGCAGCCAGCTACAATGCCGGCGAGAATAACATAAACAAACGATTGTCATCGCAAAAAGAGAGCAAAGCTGCAAACTTGTGCCTGCCCGCCGAGACTTCGCGTTACATGTTCAGAATTTTGACGGCAAAACTTATCTTCAGTAACCCGGCGAGGTATGGTTTCCTGCTGAAAAGCAGCGACCTTTATCCGCCCATTGTCATGAGCGACACCATAGAGGTTAACAATGCAATGATTGACTTCACAAGCATCGCAAAACAAAACAATTTGAGCTTCATGCAATTGCGCGATGCTAACCCTTGGATACGGTCTACCACGTCGAAGAACAACAGTCGCAAAACATACAAGTTACTTATTCCCACTAACAATTCGCTGCACTACTCTCCGCAACAGACAAAAGCACACAGTAGAGCATGGGTGGTTAAATAGATAAAAAACAGAAAAGCACTTCGGCGAAGTGCTTTTCTGTTTTTTATTGCTTTTTTATACGAATTCATCGCCGTATTTCATACGGGCATCGTTCAGGAACTTCCTTATATCACCCTCCTTGCCTTTCTTGCATACAAGCAACACATTTCCGACATCGGCTATAAGCAGGTCTTCAACATCTTGTACGACAGCCAGCTTGCCTTGTGGCAACACCACCACATTGTCGTGGCTGTTGTATGTTATTGTGCGCGAATGTACTATTACATTACCATTGCCATCTTTTGGAAAGGTGCTGTAGAGCGAATCCCATGTTCCGAGGTCTGTCCATCCGAATTTACCTATTTGCAGATAGACATTGTCGGCACGCTCCATAACGGCATAGTCCATGGAGACATTTGGGAAGGAGGTGTAGGCATCGTAGATGCGTCGGCGACGCTCATCGCGGTTGGGGTATTCGTTGAAAAGACGCTCAAGTTCGCCCATCATGTCGGGCAACAGTTCTGTCATGGTGTCTATGATAGTCTGGACATTCCATATGTATATACCTGAGTTCCAATAGAATTCGCCACTATCCATAAAAATCTTTGCAAACTCGTATGCCGGTTTCTCGGTGAAGGTGCGCACCTTGTGGAAAGTGCCATTCTCTGTATCCTCGCGTTGTTCCTGAGCCTGTATGTAGCCATAGCGTGTCTCGGGGCATGTGGGTTTTATGCCCACAATGACAAGTTTCCGACTCGTAGATACAAAGTCGAGACCTTGGTTAACTGTTTCCACAAACAGATTTTCATCGAGAATTAATTGGTCGGACTGTGCCACCACGATATTTGCATCGGGATTGAGCTGCCTTATGTGACATGCAACGTACGCTATGCTGGGTGCTGTGCCACGGTAGGTGGGTTCGTGAAGCACCTGCTCTACAGAGAGCTGAGGCAACTGTTCACGTACCATGTCGGAATATTCGCTGTTGGTGGAAACAACAATGTTTTTCAGCGGAACTATACGGCTATAGCGATCGAATGTCTGTTGCAACAAAGTGCGGCCACAGCCCAAAAGATCGTGAAACTGTTTGGGGTAGCTCTTTCTGCTCAGCGGCCACAGACGACTGCCGATACCACCTGCCATTATTACGCAATAACGATTTTTGTCCATTTCATCATGTTTTTGAGACTGTCACTCCGTGGATTAAGGGTTGCGCAATGCCATAAAAGGCTGTGACAAAACAGATATTTTGACACAGCCTTTTTATTATTATTTTAGAACTCCGCGTTGTTGGGGGTGCGGGGGAAGGGTATGACGTCGCGTATGTTGGACATACCTGTGACGAAGAGCAACAGACGCTCAAAACCCAACCCGAAGCCCGAGTGGGGGCATGAGCCGTAGCGACGTGTATCGAGATACCACCACATATCCTTCATGGGTATACCAAGTTCCTCAATGCGTGTGAGCAGTTTGTTGTAGTCTGCCTCGCGCTCCGAACCGCCGATGATTTCTCCTATTTTCGGGAAGAGAACGTCCATGGCGCGCACTGTCTTGCCATCCTCGTTCTGCTTCATGTAGAAGGCTTTGATTTCCTTGGGATAGTCGGTAAGTATTACGGGACGTTTGAAGTGGTGTTCAACGAGGTATCTCTCGTGCTCCGAAGCGAGGTCGACACCCCAATATACGGGGAACTCGAACTTGTGTCCGTCGGCAACGGCTTTTTCAAGTATTTCGATACCTTCGGTATATTTCAGACGCACGAACTCTGTGTTGACAATTGAACGCAGACGTTCGATAAGTTCCTTGTCAATCATATCGTTAAGGAACTTGATGTCGTCCATACAGTTGTCGAGTGCCCATGACACGCAATATTTGATAAATTCCTCGGCGAGGTTCATATTGTCGACAATGTCGTTGAAAGCAACCTCGGGCTCTATCATCCAGAACTCGGCAAGGTGACGGGGTGTGTTTGAGTTCTCGGCGCGGAATGTGGGACCAAATGTATATATGGCACCCAACGCAGTTGCTGCGAGTTCACCTTCGAGCTGTCCCGATACGGTGAGGCTTGCCTGCTTGCCAAAGAAGTCGTCGTCATATTTTATCGAGCCTTGCTCATCTTTTTTCAAGTCGTAGAGGTTCATGGTTGTCACTTGGAACATCTGTCCTGCACCCTCGCAGTCCGAAGCTGTGATAATAGGTGTGTGGAAGTAGTAGAAACCTCTGTCGTGGAAGAACTTATGTATGGCATATGCCATGTTATGGCGTATGCGGAAGATGGCACCGAAGGTGTTTGTGCGGGGGCGAAGGTGTGCCACGCTGCGCATGAACTCCATTGTCTGACCCTTTTTCTGCAAGGGGTAGGTGTTGTCGCATTCACCAAGGATTTCTATTTCGGTTGCCTGCACCTCGACGCTCTGACCGCCACCGATGGACTCCACCAATGTACCGTTGACACTGAGACATGTTCCTGTAGAGATTTTCTTCACAAGTTCTTCGTCAATCTTGTCGAGGTCGATTACTATCTGTACGTTTTTAATTGTAGAACCGTCGTTGAGGGCTACAAAGGCTACCTGTTTACTGCCTCGACGTGTTCTTACCCAACCTTTTACGTTCACCTCACAGCCATAGGTGGTGAGAGCGAGAAGGTCTACGATTTTAGTGCGTTGTATGGTTTTCATTTTGTTTGTTTTTATCGTGTTATTCGTATGCTCCCATGCGCAACATGTTAACCTCTTTTTCTGTGAGGTAGCGCCAGTCGCCACGTTTCAGATTTTTCTTTGTGAGACCGGCAAAGAGTACACGGTCGAGTTTTATTACTTTGTAGCCGAGATGCTCCATCATACGACGAACGATGCGGTTCTTGCCCGAGTGAATTTCGAGACCTATCTGTGAACGGTCAGCGTCGTTGACATATTTCACTTCGTCGGCATATACTCTGCCATCTTCAAGTTCAAGACCGTTGACAAGTTCTGTCATGTCGGACATTGCCACGTTCTTGTCGCAGTAGACATGATAAATTTTCTTCTTCATGAACTTGGGATGTGTGAGTTTCGATGCCATGTCGCCATCGTTGGTAAGCAGAAGTACACCGGTGGTGTTGCGGTCGAGACGTCCCACGGGATAGATACGCTCTTTGCACGCTCCTTTCAGACAGTCGAGAACGGTCTTGCGCTCTTGGGGGTCGTCGACAGTGGTCACACAATCCTTGGGTTTATTGAGCAGAATATATACCTTGCGCTCGGGATTGATGCGTTCGCCATTGAAGCGGATGTCATCGTTACGGGTGATTTTTGTACCGAGCTCGGTAATGATGGCTCCGTTGACAGTGACAAGCCCTGCCTGAATGAAGTCATCTGCCTCGCGACGTGAGCATATTCCTGCGTTTGCAAGATATTTGTTCAGACGCATGGGTGCATCGGGGTCGCTGATAACCTCTTTATATTCAATCTGTTTTTTTCTGTTGTATTTGGCATTTGCATCGTAGCTGCCACTGCGAGGACGCGAGCCGTATGCGGGTTTGCGGTCGCCACCATGAGCGTTATATCTTTCGCCACGTGATGAGCCGTTGTCGTACGAATTGTACGCGGAACGATTGCCTGTCTGCTCACTGTCGTTCTGACGGAAACGGGGACGACGATAGTCGCTTCTGCCCTGTTCTTCGTCGAAACGTCCCTTAGTGCCACGGTCGTAACCGAAGCGGGGAGTGCCTGTGCCACGGTCGGCACGGTTGTTGAATTTGAAACGGTTGCCCTCGTCGTGGTTGCCGTAAGTGGGACGATTCTCGCCATAGCGGGTAGAACGTTGTCCGAACTTCGATCTGCCGTTATTCTCTTCGTTGCGGTTGTACGAACGATTTCTTCCTCCTTTGTTGTAGGAGTTGTCTTCTGAGCGCTTGTCTCTGTAATTATTCATTATTGTATATATTTAGCGAACCTCACGGTCCTGTTTTTTACATTCCTGTGTAAGAATGGGGGGTGATGCTGCGAAGTTCCTCTTTCACCGATTCGGTAACATCGAGACCATCGATGAACTCCATCAGCGACTCACGGGTGATTTTCTGATTAGTGCGCGTGAGCGCTTTGAGTGCTTCGTAAGGATTGGGATAGCTCTCGCGACGGAGTATTGTCTGTATACCTTCAGCGCAGACGTTCCAACTGTTGTCGAGTTCGTTGTAAATAGCTGTCTCGTTGAGCAATAGTTTGCGCAGACCAACCATGGTGCTCTTTATGGCAATAACAATGTGACCCAAGGGTACACCTACGTTGCGCAATACCGTGGAGTCGGTGAGGTCGCGCTGCAAACGCGAGATGGGCAACTTGGTCGCGAGGTGCGACAGGATAGCATTTGCAATACCCATGTTACCCTCGCTATTCTCGAAGTCGATGGGGTTAACCTTGTGGGGCATGGCGCTTGAACCCACCTCTCCGGCTTTTATCTTCTGTTTAAAGAACTCCATAGAGATGTACTGCCAGAAGTCACGGTCCATGTCTATGATAATGGTGTTGATGCGTGCGAGTGCATCGAACAAGGCAGCAAGATGGTCGTAGTTGGAGATTTGTGTGGTATATTGCTCACGTCTCAAGCCAAGTTTCTCTGAAACGAACTTGTTACCAAACTCTTTCCAGTCGATTTGAGGAAAGGCTACATGGTGGGCATTGAAGTTTCCTGTAGCTCCACCGAACTTTGCAGAGATGGTGCATCGTTTAAGTTCCTGCAACTGCTCCTCGATGCGATAGACAAAGACCATCACCTCTTTACCCAAACGTGTGGGCGAAGCGGGCTGTCCGTGTGTGCGGGCAAGCAATGCAATATCCTTCCATGCTTCGGCGTACTCTTTGAGGATGCCCAGCATTTCGTCGATGAGGGGATAATATACCTCTTCGAGTGCAGCCTTTACGGTGCAGGGAATGGAGGTGTTGTTAATATCTTGTGATGTGAGTCCGAAGTGAATGAACTCTTTGTATGCGTCGAGACCACCGATGGCGTCGAAACGCTCCTTTATGAAGTACTCAACCGCCTTAACATCGTGGTTGGTAACCTTTTCTATCTCTTTGATGCGTGCTGCATCCTCCACTGAAAAGTCGGTGTATATCTTTCTGAAGGCAGGGAAAAGCGATGCGTCAACGCCCTGCAACTGAGGCAAGGGGATTTCGCACAATGCAATGAAATACTCAATTTCAACAAACACGCGATATTTCATCAGCGCGTACTCTGAAAAATAGTTTGCCAAAGACTCGGTTTTTCCCCTATATCTGCCGTCAATAGGCGAAATTGCTGTAAGGATGTCAAGTTTCATTTTCGTGAATGTAGATAGTGTAATTATTTGGGTACAAAAATAGTACTTTTTACCCATAAACACTCCTTTAAAAAGAAAGTTTATTTAGAAGCTGCTTAATTTTTATTAAAAAGCATTACATTATAAAATAAAAAAAGCCTGCTTTGAGCAGACTAATCATCGTGGGCGTTGACGGATTCGAACCGCCGACCCTCTGCTTGTAAGGCAGATGCTCTGAACCAGCTGAGCTAATCGCCCGAAGTTTTCGGTTTCGCATTCGAGAGTGATGTGGGCGTTGACGGATTCGAACCGCCGACCCTCTGCTTGTAAGGCAGATGCTCTGAACCAGCTGAGCTAAACGCCCCTACAAAAGGGCACAACCCTCAAATGCGATGCAAAAGTAGTGCTATTTTATCAATCCACCAAATCTTTTGCCAATTATTTTCACAGAAAGCATAAAAATCTTACCTTTGCAACAAAATATATTATTTGCAAATTTAAACACGCGACACTTTCGCACAAGATAAATAAAATGGAAACAGTAGTTAGCGGTATTCGCCCAACGGGCAACCTACATCTCGGTAATTATTTCGGTGCAGTGACAAACTTCGTAAAGATGCAAGAAGATTATAAATGTCTTTTCTTTATTGCAGACTGGCACTCATTGACAACTCACCCCAAACCCGAGGACATACGCAAGAGTGCATACACCATTCTTGCCGAGTATCTTGCATGTGGCATAGACCCTGAAAAATCAACAATCTACATACAGAGTGATGTCAAGGAGGTGCTGGAACTTTATCTCTATCTTAACATGAACGCCTATCTTGGCGAGCTTGAGCGTGTGACATCATTCAAGGAGAAGGCTCGCAAGCAACCCGACAACGTAAACGCCGGACTTCTCACCTACCCCACCCTGATGGCTGCCGACATTCTTATACACAAGGCAGTAAAAGTACCTGTAGGCAAAGATCAGGAACAGAACATGGAGATGGCGCGTAAATTCGCAAGACGCTTCAACAACATCTACGGCGTGGAGTACTTCCCCGAGCCACAGTCGTATTCACTTGCCGGCAAGGGCATTAAAATCCCCGGTCTCGACGGTTCGGGCAAGATGGGTAAGTCGGAGGGCAACTGCATTTATCTCATTGACGAGCCTGCCGTGATACGCAAAAAAGTGATGAAAGCCGTAACAGACAGCGGGCCCACCGAGCCCAATTCACAAAAGCCCGAGGTGATACAGAACCTATTCACACTGCTTGAGGTGGCATCGACTCCCGACACATACAAATATTTCGACGAGAAGTGGAACGACTGCTCAATACGCTACGGCGACCTGAAGAAACAACTTGCCGAGGATATAGTAAACAAGATTGCCCCCATTCGCGAACGCATAGTGGAATATTCGTCAAACACCGAACTCCTCAAGAAGATTGCACGCGAAGGCGCAGACAAAGCACGAGAGAGCGCTATCAAAACCCTTAGCGAAGTACAAAAAATCATTGGATTTACAAATATCTGATAAAAGAGAGGCTTTTAGCCTGATATTACAAAAATCGGGAGAGTGGTGTGCCACTCTCCCGATTTTTGTTGAAATTATTATCGTTTATCTGTTCTTATAATCGCCGTAAGTGCTCTGAAGAATGGCTTTTGCACGACGCAGACGAGCGTGTTCTTCATCGGCAGGTTCCTCTTTAAGCACAGCACCGGCGTCGAGATCGAGAACCGAGAAGCCCGTGGAGTCGATGAAAGAGATACCATTGTTATAGGAGTGGTAGGCAAAGGGATATTTGTAAGAAGGGCTGAGCACGTTGCGGCTGAAACGATAGTCATCTATGGGCAAGCACAACTGTGCAAGCAACGTAGCTGCAATATCTGTCTGATTGCAGAGAATATCAATCTTCCGTGGCTCGGCAACAGCACCGCCAAGAAGCAACAGAGGAATACGGTTGCGGTCGCGGTCGGTTTGTTCAGTACCACGCGGATAGCGCACAACGGCATGGTCGGGCACACACACCACTAAAAGATTTTCCCAAATGGTTGTCTTTTTCAGTTTGTCGATAAAGAGTCCGAAGCACGAATCGGTGTAGGCAAAAGCATTGGCTATGACATCATCGGGCACGCTGTTGTGGGGCACTGTCCATGGTTCGTGACTGCTGAGGGTAAGATAGGTCATCTGCCATGGTTTATCAAGTGGTTGCCGTTGAAGCAACGAATAGAGAGTATCGAATGTAATATCGTCATTCACCCCCCAACGATGGGTCTTCTGTGCCTCATGAGGGAAATCACTGTCGGCATAAAGTTTATTGTAACCACCCGAATAGAGGTAGCTCTTCATGTTGGTAAAATTTATATCGCCACCATAAAGAAAGGTATTTTCGTAACCTGCAGCCGCCAATGACCCTGCAAACGAAGGTAATCCTTGACTTTTAATGGGTGATTTCATTACGGATATTTGCGGAAACGATGGGTAGCCACTGAGCAGACAAACAAGGCCGCGGTCGGTGCGAAAACTGTTTGCATAGCAGTCGGTAAAAAGAACACCCTCTTTGGAGAGGCGCGAAAGATTAGTCGCCACCGGACGCGCACCGCCAAGTTCCTCAACAAACACAGCGCTCATGCCCTCGAAAACAATTGTAAGTATATTGGGACGTGTATTGCAGAGCAATGTATCGGTTATCACATCATCGGTAACATATAGGTTGTCGAACAATTGCGAACGTTCCTCCTCGGGGAAATAGTTATACGCCTCGCTGAAGTCCTGAATTTTACCCAACGAATAGATAAAACTGAAGATGGGGTTCACCGCGGAATGATTGAGAAACTGGTTGTCACTGAAATATACGCGACCTACATTGTTGGTCGATTCACTGATGCCGCCACGTATACCGAGAAACAACAAGCCACCAATAAACAGGAACAGCACGCAGGAGAGCACTCGTCGTTGTGCAGGCACGAATTTCTCGGGCGTGACACGATAGAGCAGCAACGTCACCAAAGTGACCGCCGCCACCACTGCCGCAAAACGTACAAAGAGATAGCCGACAGAGACGCTGGCAAAGGCGTTTGCCGGAGAATCTATATATAATAGGAATGTACTGTCGAGTTTAAAACCCCAAAAAGGATAAAGACTGATGTCGGCAATAAAGGCAAGAGCTACCGCAAGCGCAACAAGCACATTGTAGGGCAACATTATTTTTCTGAGTGGCAATTTGACAAACAAAGAGACAACACTCACAAGAAGAGGAAGTGCCGTTACATAACCCGCAATCGCAACATCGAGTTGCAATCCATGATAGGCAACTGCCATATAGTCACCAAAGGTGTATGATTCATCGGCATTGACAGCAAGGAACAGCAGCCTTGCCGGAACGAACAGCATCAGCAACGTGGCATAATAGCCTATTATATATTTTACTCTCTGCATAATCTTTTTAGGAATCCGTCTATTTACGCCCGAAGTCCGCGGGAATCTCGCCCCACTCCGCAGTCTCCCACTTTATCAGTTTATTGGCATAGGTGTGGGTCAGCAACCAATTTTCGGCACGTTCTATAAGATTAAAAACCTCTTCAGTTGCGGGTGTACGTTCGAGTTTCGTCTTGCATTTTTTCTGTTTTATCCACAGCAGAGCGTTGCGACTGTCGGAATAGACAGGAATGTTACTCTGTTGCTTACCCAACAGGGCAAGTCCATGCACAATGGCAAGAAACTCGCCTATGTTGTTTGTACCCATGATAGGACCGAAATGGAAGATTTCCTCGCCGGTAGCCAAATAGACTCCGCGATACTCCATCTGCCCGGGATTACCGCTACAAGCTGCATCCACTGCAAGCGCATTGCGCTGCACCACTTGAGGAATTTCAGCAGAAGATGCAACCTCCTTCCTCTCTGTACCAATATATTGATGGGGAGAAGAGTTATATGCACGTTGCGCCTCGTCGAGCGTAGCAAAGGACTTATAAAGCGCCTGCTTCACACCCTTTATCTGCGCCTGACATTCTTCCCAGGTGTTATAGACACCCGGAGTAAGCCCACTCCAGACCACATAATAACGTTTCTTACCCATGAGGTTTTACATTCTCTCGGGAACATTGATACCCAATAGGTTCATCGCAGTCTTTATGACCTTACCCACATTACGTGTGAGAAGCACACGGAAGGCTTTGAGTTTTGCATTCTCCTCGCGCAAAATGCTGAAGTCGTGGTAGAACTGATTGTATTCCTTGGCTAGTTCATAGGCATAGTTGGCAATGCCCGAAGGAGAGTAATCCGTTCCTGCCTGTCGAACCACTGCGGGGAAGTCGTAAAGCAGACGTATGAGTGAGCGCTCTTTGTCGCTGATAGCCGAGGGAGCAGCCACATTTTCGAGTACAACGCCTGCCTCGTCGGCCTTACGTTCTATGGAGCGTGTACGCGCATAGGTATACTGTATGAAAGGACCTGTATTACCATTGAAATCTATCGACTCGCGAGGATTAAAAAGCATATTCTTGCGTGCATCAACCTTGAGCATGAAATATTTAAGTGCACCAAGGCCAATAGTGCGGATTGTCTGCTCTGCCTCCTCGGGTGAAAGATCGTTGAGTTTGCCACCAAGCTCTGCTGATGTCTCGCGAGCTGTGTCGAACATCTCTTGCATGAGGTCGTCAGCATCAACCACAGTACCCTCGCGGCTCTTCATCTTGCCTTCGGGAAGCTCCACCATGCCGTATGAGAAGTGAACCAGACCCTTGCCCCATGAGAAGCCCAATTTGTCGAGCAACAGAGAGAGCACCTGGAAGTGGTAGTTCTGCTCGTTACCAACAACATATACCATTTTGTCTATGGGATAGTCGCGGAAACGAAGTTGCGCAGTACCTATATCCTGAGTCATATACACCGAGGTGCCATCGCTGCGCAGTAGCAGTTTCTCGTCAAGCCCGTCTTTTGTGAGGTCGGCCCACACCGAGCCATCTTCGCGACGATAGAAAATGCCCTTCTCGAGGCCCTCGAGAACAGTTTCTTTACCCACAAGATAGGTGTCCGATTCGTAATATATTTTGTCGAAGCCCACGCCAAGTGTGCGATAGGTCTCGTCGAAGCCTTCATATACCCAACCGTTCATGGTACTCCATAAATTGCGCACTTCAGCATCGCCCTGTTCCCATTTCACAAGCATCTCGCGTGCTTCCGCCATCAAGGGCGAAGATGCCTCAGCCTCCTCTTTTGTGGCACCGTTAGCTATAGCTTCGTTTATCTCAGCCTTGTAGTGTTTGTCGAAAGCCACGTAGTAGTCGCCGATAAGGTGGTCGCCCTTCTTGCCACTGCTTGCGGGTGTTTCGCCGTTTCCCCACTTCTGCCATGCAAGCATAGACTTACAGATATGTATACCACGGTCGTTGACAATGTTGGTCTTTACTACACGGTTACCATTTGCCTCAATGATGTTTGAAAGAGCATAACCAAGAAGATTATTGCGTATGTGCCCCAAGTGCAGTGGTTTATTGGTGTTGGGCGAAGAATACTCCACCATCACCAAAGGCGACTGCTCGGTAACGGGTGTTACGCCCCACTTTTCTGTCGCATCTATTGTCTGCAAAAGTTCTGTCCAATAGCCGCCATCGATGGCGAGATTAAGGAAACCTTTAATAACGTTGTACGACGCCACAAGTTGTTGGTTCTTCGTAAGATATTCACCGATTTCAGCAGCTGTATCTTCGGGTTTCTTACGCGAAAGAGCCAAGAACGGGAAGACAACCAGGGTAAAATCGCCATCGAACTCTTTGCGCGTCTTCTGCAACTGAATTTTATCGGTTGCAACAGACTGTCCATACAATGCCTCAATGGCAGCTACGACACTCTCTACAAGGATATTTTCTATATTCATATATATTTGTTTTTACTTTCTCTTTATAATTATTCTGCAAAGATAGTCGCTTTTATTCAGAAGAGGTTTAAAATTCTTTCAAAAAAACAGCTGCAGAGGGAAATAAACTCAAAACAGCTTTTAAAATTTGTATTTTTTTGAGAAAAACAGATAAATATAGCCCGGCAATAAAGCTATTGCCATGGAATTTGACTAAATTTGCAACCCACAAAAAAAGAGAATCATCATGAGGGATTTACCCGTAGTAACCAAACATCTCATAGGCATCAATGCATTGATGTTTTTCGCATTGATAGCATTTGAAAGAACCGGCACAGACCTTAACGACTTGCTTGGTTTGCACATTTTCCTTGCCCCCGACTTTCGTCCTTACCAATTAGTAACATATATGTTCATGCATGGCAGCTTCACACATATATTGTTCAATATGTTCTCGCTATGGATGTTCGGCCGCATATTAGAGCAAGTTTGGGGCCCCAAACGCTTCCTCACCTACTACCTGATTACAGGAATAGGTGCAGGACTGGTGCAGGAGGTGGTGCAGTACATCTATTACTCCACCTATCTCTCGCCATACCTCAGTGTAAATTTAGGCGGTGGAATGATAATCCCCATGGCAGAGTACCTTAACATGTGGACCACAGTAGGGGCTTCGGGAGCAGTATATGGAATACTGCTTGCCTTTGCGATGACCTTCCCCAACGAAAGATTGTTTATGATACCTTTCCCGTTCCCCATAAAAGCAAAATATTTCGTAATGATTTTCGGTATATTGGAACTGTTGACGGGACTGAGCAACAATGCCGGCGACAACGTGGCACATTTCGCCCATCTCGGCGGTATACTTTTCGGTATAATATTAATTCTTTATTGGCGTAAAAAAGGAAAAATCAATGGCCCGTATATTTTCTGATATTTGGAAACGTTTTTTGGCTGAAAACATCGTAGGTCGTTTCATCTACGTAAATGTAGCAATTTTCGTATTGTTGGCACTGCTCGACGTGGTGGCAACGCTTTTCAACATAGTATCACCCGCACTCTATCTGAAGATGTGGACGGAACTACCCTCGACATTTTCGCAGTACATCATACAACCATGGTCGCTTGTCACATACAGTTTTCTGCACGCAGGACTTATGCATCTTCTGTGGAATATGCTGATGCTCTATTGGATGGGGAGAATATTTCTTTCATACTTCTCAACCCGCCATTTTGTAGGCCTGTATCTGCTTGGTTGCATCATGGGCGGTATCTTCTTCATGGCAGCCTACAACATATTCCCAATGTTCACGGCAAGCAGTTCGCAAGCCTACCTTGTTGGTGCATCGGCAGCAGTACTTGCCATAGTGACAGCAACAGCGACTCGCGTTCCCGATTATAAAATAAACCTCCTTTTCATCGGAGAAACACGACTTGTAACAGTGGCCGTAATTACAGTTATCGCCACACTACTACTGCTTACATCCGACAATGCCGGTGGCGAGTTTGCACACCTCGGAGGCGCATTTGCCGGATGGCTCTTTGCACAACAACTGAACAAAGGGCGCGACATCACCCTCTACATAAATAAGGCAGTTGATGCCGTTGTTGCTTTCTGCGAAAAAATCCTCGACAGAACAAAAAAGCCAAAAATGAAGATACACAGAGGGAAACACACCGATGACTACAACTACAACGCACAGAAAAAGGAACAGAACACAGAGGTGGACAAAATCCTTGAAAAACTGAAAAAGAACGGATATTCATCGCTCACCGATGAAGAAAAAAAACAACTTTTCGACGCTTCGAAATAACACACGCGACAACAGAGCGCATTATAGACTGTCAATTCGCACAAAGAGACACAAAACAGCCTTTCTGCTCTAAAAACAGCCATTAAGCAACCTCTATTTTCAAGAATTTGAGCATATTGCCAAGAAAAATTCACAAACTGCTCTTTTCTTTTGGAAAAATGAGCTATATTTGCAAACTTTAAAAGGAAAAGTAACTTAACAAAAGGGGGCCGCGTAGGGGAAATTCCAGACACAGCCTCAAAATTATTTTGGTAATAACCCAAAAGCAAACTAATAATAATAATTTAATAAAACAATGCAAAACAAAGGATTTGTAAAGGTATTTGCGCTCCTGCTTACATTAGTATGCGTGTTCTATCTTTCGTTCTCTTTTGTGACAAGCTACCACATGGGTAAAGCGGCAGAAGATCCCCAAGGAGAACAGCACTATCTCGACTCCATGCTCAACGAAAAAGTTTGGCTTGGAGTTTACACTTTGAAGCAGAGCCGTGACATGGAAATCGGTTTGGGCCTCGACTTGAAGGGCGGTATGAACGTCATCATGGAGGTTTCAGTGCCCGATGTTGTAAAAGTATTGGCTGACCACAAAGATGACGCAGCTTTCAATCAGGCTATCGAAACAGCCAAGAAACGCTCAATCACAAGCCAATCGGATTTCATTTCACTTTTCGTGGAAGAGTACAAGAAAGCTGCGCCCGACGCATCACTTGCCACTCTTTTTGCCACACAGCAGTTGAAAGACAAGGTTAACACCCGCTCAACAGACGCAGAGGTTGAGAAAGTTCTGCGCGATGAGGTACAGGCAGCCATAGACAACTCATTCAACGTATTGCGCACACGTATCGACCGTTTCGGTGTGGTACAGCCCAACATCCAGAGCCTCGAGGGTTCTATGGGTCGCATCATGATTGAGCTTCCCGGTGTTAAAGAGCCCGAGCGTGTACGTAAACTGTTGCAGGGTTCTGCCAACCTCGAGTTCTGGGAGACATACAACGCATCAGAGGTACTTCCCGCATTGCAGGCTGCAGATGCCAAACTTGCATCTATCAACACAACAACCACAACAGCCGAGGCTGACACCACAGCAGCCAAAACAGAAGCAACAGACGCAGCAAGCGACGTTGCAAAAGCCATCACCGACGAGGCTAACAACGAGACTGCCGAGGCTGCAAGCAACGAGGAGTTGAAGAAACAGCATCCCCTTGCATCTATATTGCAGATAACCAATAGCGGAACAGCTGTTGTAGGCTACGCACACTACAAAGACACAGCAGCCATCAACGCAATGCTTGCAAATGCAGAGGTTAAAAAGCTCCTTCCCCGCGACCTTCGCCTCTACTGGGGTGTAAGAGCCGTAGACGCAGAGACCACAAACCTCTACTTCGAGCTTTACGCAATCAAATCGACACAGCGCAACGGTCGTGCACCTCTCGAGGGCGACGTAGTTGTTTCTGCTGCCGACACATACGACCAGTACGGACGTCCCTGTGTAACAATGTCAATGAACACAGACGGCGCACGTCGTTGGGCACAGCTCACAAAGAACAACATCGGTCGCGCTATCGCCATCGTTCTTGACGGTTGCGTTTACAGCGCCCCCAATGTAAACAGCGAAATCACAGGCGGACGCTCTGAGATTACAGGTAACTTCACAATCGAGCAGACCAAGGACTTGGCAAACGTGCTTCGTTCAGGTAAGATGCCCGCTCCTGCACGCATCGTTCAGGAGGACATCGTAGGTCCTTCACTCGGTCAGGAGTCAATCAACCAGGGTATCGTTTCGTTCATCGTAGCGTTCATACTCCTTATGATATATATGTGTGCAATCTACGGTTTGATTCCCGGTGCAGTAGCAAACAGTGCACTTCTTATCAACCTCTTCTTCACACTCGGTATCCTCGCATCGTTCCAGGCAGCCCTCACAATGTCGGGTATCGCCGGTATGGTATTGTCATTGGGTATGGCAGTTGACGCCAACGTGCTCATCTACGAGCGTGCAAAAGAGGAACTTCGTGCAGGCAAAGCCACACGTGCAGCACTTGCCGATGGTTATAAGAATGCATTCTCAGCTATCTTCGACTCAAACCTTACATCTATCATCACAGGTATCATCCTCTTCTATTTCGGTACAGGACCTATCAGAGGATTTGCCACAACACTTATCATTGGTATCTTCTGCTCATTCTTCACAGCAGTGTTCCTGACACGCGTTGTTTACGAACACTTTATGGAGAAAGGCAAATGGCTTAACCTTACATTCGTTACAGGTTGGTCCAAGAACCTAATGAGAAACACCGCATACAACTTCATGGGCGCACGCAAGGTGTCATTCATGATTTTCGGTGGATTGTTGGTAGCCATGATTGTTTCGTTTGCAGTTCGTGGTTTGAGCCAGAGCATCGACTTCACAGGTGGACGCAACTTCGTTGTACAGTTCGAGAAAGAGGTTGAGCCCGAGACTGTGAGAGCACTCCTCAAAACAAAAATCACAGAGGACAACGTACAGGCTATTGCCCTTGGTACAGACAAAAAGACCATCCGTATAACAACAAACTACCGCATCACAGACGACGGTACAAATGTTGACGCTGAAATAGAGAAATTCCTCTACGACGCATTCATGGAGGGTAAATTGCTGAGCGAAGGCCTTGACCTTGCTACATTCATCGACCGCGACAACCGTACAGGTGGCTCAATCATCAGTTCACAGAAGGTTGGTCCCAGCATCGCTGACGACATCAAGACAAGCGCTATCTGGTCAGTTGCATTCGCACTTGTAGCCATCTTCCTCTACATCCTTGTTCGTTTCCGTAACGTTGCATACAGTATTGGTTCGACCATTGCTCTTGCGATGGACACAACAATGATTATCGGTTGCTACTCACTGCTTTACGGCATACTGCCCATGTCATTGGAGATTGACCAGACATTCATCGGTGCTATCCTCACAGCTATCGGTTACTCTATCAACGACAAGGTGGTTGTATTCGACCGTGTACGCGAGTTCACAGGTCTCTACCCCAAACGCGACAAGTACACACTCTTCAACGACTCGTTGAACACAACACTTGCTCGTACAATCAACACCTCAATGAGTACCCTGATTGTATTGCTCTGTATCTTCTTCCTTGGAGGTGACAGCATACGCAGCTTCTCATTTGCAATGATTTTGGGTGTTGTATTCGGTACATTGTCATCACTCTTCATTGCTGCTCCTGTAGCATACATGATACTTGGCAAGAAAAGCTCTAAGTAAAAACATTACATCCATATAAAAATAAACGCTGAAGAAAAATCTTCAGCGTTTATTTTTATATGGATAAGTTATCTGTTAAGAAGTCCGCAAACAAAGCATTAATAAGATGCTGTAGCAGCAATACCCTCAGCCCTCAGCAATGCCACAATGCGGTCAAGTTCCTCGTGTGTAGCTTTCAGCAGCCCCTCCTGTGGTGTTTCGCGGTCAATGGTATATATCATCACCTCGCGAGGAGCAATCTTCTTCACAGCCTCCAACCACGGCAACACATATTCGTCACCTGTATTATCCACGCTCTTGCCATCAACAACACCCTTCATGAACATTGTCTGAATGACTGCATTTCCGCCAAAGGCTGCAAGGCGCTCCACTATCTGAGCAAGATTGTAAGCCGAAGTAGGACGATCGACAAAGCGAATATACTCTTCGTTTACAGTGTCGAGTTTGAGTATGTTGTTATCCACACGCGACAGAGCCTCAAACACAGCAGGACGAGCCACGAGCGTAGCATTAGTGAGCACACTGACCTTTGCAAGAGGAAAATATTTGTCGCGAAGACGCAATGTATCATCTATAATCTCCGGGAAATGGGGATGAATGGTAGGCTCTCCATTGCCTGCAAAGGTAAGGACATCGAGCGCAGCACCATCGGCTTTCATCGTTGACAAGCGGTTCTCCAATGCCTCCGCCACCTCCTCGCGCGTGGGCATAGGCATATGTGCGCGATGAGTGGCGTTAAAGCCACACTCGCAATAGAGGCAATCGAATGTACACACCTTGCCATCGGCAGGCAACAGATTTATTCCCAAGGAAACACCCAGACGACGGCTATGAACAGGCCCGAAGATGGGTGAAGGATAGATAATTGTAGACATATATTTATTCTTTAGCATCCATGACAAGCCCATCGCTTAACATACGGTGCATATATTGCTGTATGATTGCTTTCAGTTCACGTTCCATCGTTTGCTGAATGGGCAGAGTGTCAACAAGATTATTTTTCAAAAGTTCATCACTTCGCACATTATAGAAGGCGGTAGCCCTGTTGCCATCGAAAAGCAGAAGATAGTCGCCCTTATAATATTGATATGTGTCGTTAATGTAATTCACAGCAAAACTCTCGTCGGCAGGGGTAGAAATAAGGCTCTTGCCAAATGCCACATACTCACCATCGTAGCCAAGATAGTCGAGCAGCGTGGGCATGATGTCTATCTGCTGTGCTATCATGCAGCTGTCGATACCGGGAGAGAATGGTGCAGCACCATCGGGAGAATAGAAGATTACAGGCACTTCGAAGAAGCCCGAGGATGTCTTGTAACGCGGATTATTTGTCTGGTTTGAGTGATCGGCAGTGATTACAAAGATTGTATTTTTGAACCAACTGCTACCTTTTGCCTTCTCAAAGAAACTGCGCAAAGCCTTGTCGGTGTACGAAACACACTTGTGTATAGGCAGTTCACCCTCGGGGAAAATCGTTTCATACTCTGCAGGAATGCGGAAGGGGTGATGCGACGAAGCGCTGAACATAGCTGTTGCAAAAGGTTCTTTTATGCTATCCATCGTTTGGGCATAATACTCAAAGAAAGGCTCGTCCCAAATAGCCCAAGTGCCGTCAAAGTCATTCTTTGCCTTATCGCCATAGAATGCATTATATTCATCCATGCCATAGTAGCGCTGAAAACCCGATGTACGTGCAAATGCTTGAAAGCCCATAGAGCCATTAGGTGCACCATGGAAGAAAGCCGTATTATAACCCTTTTTGCCAAGTTCGCCGGCTATGCCGCTCACGCGGTTAAGCGACGCCGTTGTCACAAAGAAAGGCTCCACAAACATGGGGATACTCGACAGCACCGAAGGCATTCCGTCAATGCTCTTGCGCCCGTTACCATAGGAGTAGGCATATGTGCGACTGACAGAAATAAGCGAATCGAGGAAAGGTGTGAGTGAGGCTGAACCGGGATTGTAAGCACCGATATAATCTTTTCCAAAGCTCTCAAGAATAAAAACAACCACATTCTTCTTTGCTTCAAGGCTATCGGGCAACTGTACATGCACAGGTGTGTACACACCTTCAAGTTCGTCAGCAGAGAAGAAATGCACCTCCTTGAAAGGACTTTTTCCTATTGTCCTAATCATCGAAAAAGGGGTATTCAACACCACAGCCGTTTCATCAGGAGTATTCACATATTGATTAGCGTTGCTGATGGTTATCGGGCGCACGCTGCTGCCTATGCCACCGCGTATGCCGGACACCAACAATGGAGCGACAACAAGGAGTGTAATCACATGCGTTAAATAATAACCTTTAAGATTATCCGAGGAAAATGGCCTTGCAGGACGATAGAGCTTGTTCACAAGCCATATCAGCAGCAATGCACCAAGTGTGAGATACCAATGATTGAGAAGCTCAATACCTATCACCTGCGCAATATTACCCTCATTGGAAAACTCGCTAAAAACCGACCAAGTGCTACGACGTCCGGTAAAGGGCACGTAAACCGCATCGGCAAAGTTAGATACGACGGCTATGACAACACCTATCATATAAAACACACGTGCGAGTATCTGAGTAATGCGCCCTTCTTTGTAGTGTAGTGGGAAGAGCAACAGCAACAAATAAGGCAGGTTCAAATAACATATAGCCGATGTATCGAAGAGCAGAGAGCCTCGCAACAGTTCCATAAAGCTATTCTCGGAAAGAGTATCGGCATACAGCCCGCTATTCACCGCCAAGAAAACCACTCGGCACAGCATAAATACTGCATAACTTAATGCAATATTGCATATAAGTGCAAGAGGCAAAGGAAGCGGATTGTTTGTTATTTTACGCATAATGAAATTCGTTTAAAAGTGTCGTGCAACGCAAATCATGAGCAAAATTATAATTTTGTTTCTTTATATAAACAATGTATAGAGTATTATTTAGTAATTTTGCCGCATAAAAGCCAAAATACCATGAACAACGTCGACAAAAAGGATTTTTTCAAGTGTAGCTTTCTCTATTTTTTCATAACCTCTATTGTATTGGGCGGAATATTCCTCTCGTACCTTGGCGACGGCGCCGTGGCACAAGCCATGGACAGTCAAGGATGGGCATTCTACGCAACAGCGTCGCTATCGTGGGCAGCAGTATTTGCACTCGTGCCCTATCTTATCACCACAGTCGTATTTGCCATCACAGAAAAAAAGAGAGCAGCTGCAGCCACACAAATATCACTCACAGCGCTGCTACTCGCATATTTTATTATAAATGGAATGATATACGCACAATATCGGTTTCATATAAACGGTTTCGTGCTCGACATGCTTTTCAGCGAGGGTGCAGGCGACATTTTTCAGTTCAACGCCTCGATATACATAAAACTGACAATGGCATTGCTGGTTCTTATAGCCGCTACAATCGCTGTGTGGAAAGGTTGCAAATACATCATCGGCAAATGGCACTATGCAGCAGCACTGCCCGCATCGCTCACATTGGTATCTGCATTGCTTTTCTCCAATGGTTTCCACGCCTACGCAGCAGTTGTAAAAATACCATCAGTGATACGTAGTGCCCCTGCCGTACCATATTACTTCCCGTTGACAGCCAACCGTTTCCTGCACAAGTTGGGAGTGGTATCGAAAGAGACACTTACAACAAGCAATCTTAAGAGCGGAGCCACTTCGGGGCTGAAATACCCGGCAAAAGAGCTTGTCGTTGAGCAAGATTCCGCAAAGAAAAACATTGTAATGATTGTAATAGACTCGTGGAACAGCCGCTCGTGGAGCGACGAAGTGTTTCCCAACATACGAGCCTTTGCACCACGCTGCAGCTATTTTGCCGACCATTTTAGCAGCAGCAACGGCACAACAGGCAGCACCTTCGGAATGTTCTTCGGACTGCCATCATATTTCCGTAACGACATTGAGGGAGCCGGTACACAACCGTTGCTTGTGGAGCAGATGCTGGCACAAGGCTATGAAGTAAAAGCCTTCTCCAGCGCCACACTCGTCTACCCGCCTTTTGCACGCCTGCTCTTTGCCAACGTGCCCGATTTGCGCATAGAATCGAAAGGAAAAACTGTCTACGAACGCGATTGCGAGATTACCGACGAATTTATATCATACATAGGCGATGGCAAAAAGGGAAAACCATTCTACTCGCTACTCTTCTACGACCTTGCGCATGGCTATGAGATGCCCGAGGAAAAGACAAAAACCTTCCAACCATCGTGGACATTTGCCAACTACCTGGCACTAGACAACAACACCGACCCCACCCCATTCTGGAACCTCTATCGCAACTGTCTGTTCCAGATCGACTCGCTTGTGGGACGCGTGCTCAACTGCCTCGAAGAGAAGAATCTGCTCGACAATACCATTGTGATGATTACCGGCGACCACGGGCAGGAGTTCAACGAGAACAAGAAGAATTTCTGGGGACACAACAGCAACTATTCACCTGTGCAGTTGCGCGTGCCACTGCTCTATTTCGATGCATCGCAAGCAGCACAGACCTATCGCCACCGCACCACGCACTACGACATTGCACCCACCCTGCTAAAAGGGGTTTTAGGTGTGAAAAACGATGTTGCCGACTTAGGCATAGGGCACATGCTCACCGACAGCTGTTCGCGCGACTGGCACATTGTGGGCGACAACACCAACTACGCTTTCATACGCTCAGGCGACAACACCATCGTGGAGAAGAAATATTCGGGTTACATCGATGTGTATGACAGCCTGATGAACCTGCGCGATGACTATGAAATAAACAGCGTGGAACTGAACAAAGCCATCCTGCGATTAAACAGTTTCTACAAATAATGCCTGCTTGATAATAAAGAGGGAATAAAAGCTATATAATCCGCCATACGATACGTTATGGCGGATTATATAGCTTTTATGAGAAATCAATAAAAAACGAATTATAGTTTGAGCCCGTCGAGCATTTGAGCAAATATCTCCATGCCCTGACGTATCTCACTTATTTTCACATACTCATTGGCAGTGTGTGAACGCGACGATTCTCCCGGACCCATTTTCAGACAAGGCACGTCGTTTACAAGCGCCTGATTGGAGAGCGTGGGCGAACCGAAAGGTTCACGACCAAGCTCCATGGCACGCTTCACCAAAGGATGTTCCATAGCTATTGACGACGAGTTTAAACGCAACGATCGTGGTTTAACATCGCATTTAACGTTGGCGGTAACTATATCGACAATTTCCTGATTGCTATAACACTCGTTACTACGCACATCGACCACAAACTTGCACATATCGGGAACTACATTGTGCTGCACTCCGGCATTTATCTGTGTGACACTCATCTTCACGGCACCCAATAGTGGCGACACTTTTGGAAAACTATACGTACGCAACCACTCAACGTCGGGTAGCGCTTCATATATCGCATTCACACCCTCGTTGCGTGCGGCATGCCCCGAACGACCATGAGCAGTGCAATCAAGCACCATAAGCCCTTTTTCAGCTATGGCAGGGTGCATTCCGGTAGGTTCACCAATGATAGCACACGAAAGAGGTGGCAACATGGGCAACACAGCCTCCAGGCCATCTTTACCCGAGACCTCTTCCTCGGCAGATGCAAGAAAAACAACATTATAGTTCTGTGGAGACTGGCACAATTTGTAAAAGATGTGAAGCATAGTCACTAGCGACGCTCCGTCGTCGTTGCTACCAAGACCATAAAGACAATCGTCCTCGATGACAGGCGTAAAAGGGTGCTTTGTCCATGCAGCTACCGGCTTCACAGTGTCTATGTGCGCATCCAGAAGTAATGTGGGCTTCGATACATCGTAGCCCGGTGCCACGCACCAAATATTGTTCAAATGACGATGTACACGCTCCAAAAAAGGTGCGCTACGCTCTATATATGATTGCAGTCTGTCGGCTGCAGCGCTCTCGTCGCGACTTACAGAAGGAGTACTTACCAAAATTTTCAACAGACCCACAGCCTGTTCCACATCGTTTTTCGTTATTTCCATCTCAGTTTCTTACACTATTTACATGCAAATTTAATATACGAATTGCAAATTAGCAAATTTAGCAACATATACAAAGAGAGAGGGCTGTGCATTTGCACAGCCCTCACACCTTATCTATTTGTTAAGAGATTTATTACTTAACAAGAATTTTCTTAGATTTAACTACACCGTTAGCGTAAACAGTCTTAACGATGTTAACACCCTGTACGGGAACATCAGAAGCTGCACCTGCTGCTGTGTAGTATGTTACTGAAACTACCTCGTCGCCCTCTTCGTCAACAACGATGTCGTTGATTGAAGTTCCATCGTCTATGAGACGGAGTCTCCAGTAAGATGCCTCAGAAGAACCTGACCAGTATACGATGTCGTTACCTGTACCGGAACCTGAGCTGTTCCACTCGCAGTGGAGTGAGAAGTTAGCACCTGTGGGGTTCCAGATGTCGTAGATTGTGGGAACCTGCTGACGAACGATGTAAACCACCTCGGGCTCAGCTGTTGTACCGATAGCTTTAGAAACTGACTCCTGGCCACCGATGTAGCATTCAAATGCTTTGCTCTTGATGAAGTAAGCGTTCTCAGCCTGCTCGGGTGTGATGATGCTGTCGTCAACCATGATCTGAACTGCATCGCTCTCTTTTGCAGACTCGAATATGAACTTGTAAACATCAGAAGCATCTTTGTACTCACCTGCGGGAGCGTCGCCCCAGTACATCTTATAGTCTGACTCAACGTAGTCATCTGCAAGGTCGTTGTAGTATGTGAAGATAACCTTGTTTACACCCTGCTGCTTGAAGAACTCACCGTAACCTGACTCGATGATGAACTCACCTGCAATCATGGGGTTAGGAGTAGCGTCCTTAACATCAGCGATAGCCTTGCTAAGGTTCATTACAAGAGTTTTGCATGCCTCATTGTCACCTGCTGCAAGTGCTTTCTGAGCAGCCTCAAGTGTTGTGGGGAATGTACCGAGGTCTTTGTAGTAACCGGGGTCGGGACGATACTCGAGACCAAGACCCTCAGCAACTGCTACGAGGTTAGTCAACCAGTATACATATGCGTTGTCCATAGTCATCTTGTAGATGTACCACTCACCCTGACCGTCTTTGTCGTTGTTAGCGAGTTCGTCAACTGAGAATGTACCTACACCGTCACCCCAGTCTTGGAAGATTACGTTGGGACGGAGGATACCGTCACGCATCAAAGAGTCTTTAACCATGTAGAGAACGAATGAGTTGGGAAGACCGTCGTTGCCCATGGGCTCGATGCGAACGTCAGCTGCAACTTCCTGATAGTATGTAGCTGCTGCTGAACCCCAACCGTCATCGTCGATTTCGCTTGACCAGTATTTACCGTCAGCAAGGCTCATGATGTTGTATGTTCCCTCACCTGACTTCATGATAGAGAATGCACAAGGTGACTGCAACTGTTTGCCATACTGAGTGATACCAGAGAAGAAGCGAGGCTCGCGGAGGTCGTTCTCGAAGTGGTTAACGGGGTCACAGCTGATAAGACCCTGGATTGCATAGATACCATCGTCTGTAATCTGAGAAACGTCAGTTACCTTCTCACCTACAACTGCGTTGTAAGGATCGGGGAACATTACGTCACCGGGAAGAACATCTACACCTGCCTCACCGAATACAAAGTCTGTGGGAGTGTTAACACGTGTGCTACCACCGTATACACGACCAATCTGAACATAACGGAAACCGCTTATAGGCTCGGGAAGTGTTACCTCGATGTAAACAGGAACTTTACCCTCGAAACCGTAGGGGTTGTGATCTGTATTTGCTGAATAGCAACCGTGGTAGTATGTACCGGGGTCATTGTCGCAAAGACCTGCAAGACCCTGACCGTCAGCGGGGTCAAGTGAGTTAGTTGTGAAGCTCTCTTCTGTGAGCTCAATCTGGTTACCCTGGAGGTCATAGAGCTGGAACTCTGCCAATGTGGGGAAAGGATAGTCACCGAACTTAGCATTGGTGTTTGTTGCCAACACTGTGAAACGGAATGACTCGATTTCCTCAGTGAGGAGGTAAGTGGGAGACTCCCAACGGTAACCTGTGCTGCTCTCGAATGCACCGGGCAGACCATCCTCGGGCTGACCTACGCGGAAGGGAAGTGATTTAACGCCTGTGATCTTAGAAGCCCAGAAACGTGCGATAGCTGCGTTTACTGATGCGATAGCTGCGTCTACCTCTGCAATTGAGGGGTTAGCATCGATAACTCCAAATGCCTCGTCCATTGCTGTACGAAGAGCATCGTCAGAACCTTCGGGATATGAGCCCTCAATCCAGTTGGGTGCTGAAGAGATAAGAATCTCCTCGTCCTGAATAGCGTCGATGATTGCCTGCAAAGAGTCTGTGCTCTGATAGATAGCCAATGCTACGTATGCAGGAAGAACATCGAGGATGTTGTTACGTGCTGCGATAATCTCTGCGGGTGAAGCAGCTGTATTTGAAACGAGTGCTTTACCTGCTGCGATAGCCTCTGTTACTGCTTCGTACTCACCGTTATCCTCTGTCTCGTTGAGACCGTAGAGGTCTACGCGAGCCTGAGCTTCGTCAATAGTCTGCTGAAGAACTGCCAAAACGGGAGCTACGTCAACACTGGCTTTGTAGAGAGAGAAGTAAGATGCGAAAGGACGTGAACGTTTTGCAATGATTGTGTCAACGTTGTTTGTACAAGCCATCTTACCCAAAGCGTCGCAAAGGTAGATGAAGTCGCCATCGTTGATTGTAAGAACGAAGTCGCCCTCTGACTCCTCGCTGGGTGCGAAGAGGATAGAAGCAGCATCAGCGGGGTTGTCTGACCAAGGCACCCAAGCAGCTGAAGACTGTTTTGCGATTACCTTACCGCTGTTCAACCATGTTACCTGATAAGTATTCTCCTCTGCTGTGGGTTTCAAGTAAACTACAGAAGAAGCATTGGCTGTCAAGTTACCACCGTTAGGAGCATGGTAGAATGCCTTGTTAGGAGTTTTACCACCACGTTTGTAGGGGTCATTATCCTCTGCATCGGGGTTATAGCCGTACCAAAACTCGGGAGCGTTGTCGCGGATAACGAAGAGACCGCCCTCAGCAAGTGTAGCAACGTCTGTAACTTTCTCACCAAGCTGGAAGTTCTGCTCGGGATAGGGATAGTAAGGAGTACCGGGAGTGATACCTACGTATGTAGGCTCGTTGAGGAAGTTTGTAGATGTGAGCCACTCAAGTGAGAATACGCTTACGGGAGAAGCGAGCTCAAGTTCTACATGGTGGTAATCCTGAGGACAAGTACCTGTATACCAAGTTGTACGGAACCATGTACCAAAAGAACCATCATTAAGAGCATCTGTAGTTCCTGCTGCAGAACCATCCCAACCGTTGAGGGCGTTGGTTGTTGCTACATAGTCTACAGAATTGCCGTTGCCGTCGAGCACTTTGAGCTCGCCCAACTCGAAGAATGCGTTACCGGGACCCCAACCGCTTGAATAACCATCAAATGCAGTTGTGTTAGCGTCTGTACGTGTTGTTGCACACACTGTCAGGCGGAGTACTGAAACAGCCTCATCAAATGAAAACTTCGGAGAATTGTAGGTGTAGTTTTTAGGACCTTTTACTCCGGGTAGGCCATTTGCTTTTGTCAGCGTAATGGGCCATGTGTTTGTCTGTGCCATGCCGAATGCGGCTACAAGGGCAAACAGACAGGTTAAAAGTAAGCCTTTTTTCATAAAAAATAAAAATTAAATAGGTTAAGCTTAAGTTATAAATTGTTTAATCTTTGTCGGCTTAAAAACAGAGTTTAGCATTTTTAACGTATAATTCGTTGCAAATAAACGAAAAAAAATGTATATAGGCAAATAAAGAATGATTTTTTTTAAAAAAACTCTTGTATTTGCCTAATTACAAATTACGTTTACACCCTCTTATCAGTCAATCAGCTTAGGGGGAAAACATAGCATCATTCAGCCACCATGACACTTCACAAATTCCTCTGCCGGTTTCAGAGCCTCTAATTTACCAACGTCGATAAACTCCAGATTTTCTGCTTCGACACCATATATGGGATAGCGAGCCGCAGCCCACATGTAGAAATTCATTATGGCAAAACGTGCCCCATCGGGGTCTTCAGTGTCGAGCCCGCGGCTTTTGGCATACTCCTCCATAAGTGCAAGCACTTTGTCGCTAAGAATGTGTATTCCCGAAAATGCCAATTTCCGGCACTCGGCAGGTACAACATTATCTGAAACCACTTTGAAATCACCTGTATCGGTGTTCATCCAACCAACAAGGCGCATCTCTTCGGGCGAGAAAAGCAGAAAGCGACTGGTGGTTCTTTTGCTTACAAGCAATGTGGCAAGCGCATCACTGCGAACCTTAGAAGCAAACCATTGTATGTCGCAATCGGAGAGGATATCTACATTGTGGATAAGAAAACTCCCACAACCTTCAAGATGACGACGCGCGTGCAACACCGCGCCGCCCGTCTCGAGCAAACGGGCACGTTCGTCGCTGATGCTAACATGCATTTTGCCATTTTCAACCTCAGCGCCATCGGATGTAAGCCACTCTTGCGCCTCAATCCATTGCTCAATTTTATCGGCAAAATAGTGAATATTCACCACAGCCTCTTTTATACCCGAAACAAATAGTTTGCGTGCCACATGCTCGATAAGCGGCTTGCCACAAACAGGAACAAGCGCCTTGGGCAGCGCGTCGGTAAGTGGTTTCAGACGGGTACCGAGCCCCGCAGCAAAAATCATTGCTTTCATATTTTTTATTTCTTGAAAAATTAGGAACTTTTTTATTTCTAAAAATATTCTCTATTGAAGCCTCCTATTTACATAGCAGTTCGCACACCTTGTTTTGCCATTGACGTGCTTGACGTGCCGAGAGCACACCCTGATTGAACACCACAAATGCCAATGTATGCCCGTTGCGTGCCTCGGCATAGCCGGCAAGAGTGCATATACCACTGACCGTACCGGTCTTTGCACGAATTTTGCGCTCGGCAGCTGTGCCCGCCATGCGTCCTTTCAGTGTGCCTGTCCAACCCGAGATGGGGAGCCCCTGCTCTATTATATCATAAACAGCTTTATTGTCGTATATTTTTTTCAACATCTGTAACATAATATCCGCCGAAATGTAGGTATAGAGCGACAACCCCGAGCCATCGGCTATTTCATAACGCGCAGGCATCTTCAGATTAAAATCGAGGAAACCATTTATAATCTTCATACCATCTTTGTGTGCCACAGGGCGATGACCATAAAGCGCACCTAAATGATACACAAATGACTCGGCACACAGGTTGTTGCTTTCAAGCAATGCCTCGCCGGCAACATCAATTATAGAACGCTGCTTCAAATGAAGTACCTGCACACTGTCGGGCATCGGAGCATAGACCACATTTCTCACCTCCACACCATGGGCAGCTAGTTTTTCGCACATCACAGTCACAAAGAACTTTTCGGAACGAAACATATTCATCTTGTCACCACGCACGGCATTGCAGTTTCCGCGCACCCTTATGACATTGGAATTTTCGAGCCAGTCGCGCATGATAGTGAGTTTCTTCTGCGTTGCATCGTGGCTGACAGCCTCATTGGCAACAGAATAGTATGTCGACACCGGACTACACTCCACCATGGGCGCCTCACCCTTTTGTGAGGGCTTAACCACAACGTCGACACAGCCACCATTGAGCATCAATGGCGACATATAAGGTTGAAATTCCCACGGTGTGTCGTCCCACGACCACCCCGGACCCCAATAGATGGAATCCATGAAAGTGCAATCTACAAAAAGCGTATCCACCGTGGAGCTGTCGCCAACGGCAGAAACCATAGCATCCATATCACTCTCCGAGAAAAGAGGATCCCTTTCGCCTTTCACAAAAAGATTACTCCCTTGCCTGCCCAACGTAGTGTTCATCGTGTAGTCAATGCCCAAACGTTCCAAAGCTACGCCGGCTGTGAGCACCTTAAGCACCGATGCAGGACGACACATTTTTTCGCCTCTATAAGAATAAAGAGGACGATTTTCGTCTAAGTCGTAGACTGCAACCGACACATCGCTGTCTATAAAAAGTTTATCCATGAGCAGAGAATCCATCGACACTTTAAAATTCTGTGCTCCGACAACGCTGTAAATAGAAAATAATATTAATAAAGTAGAAAAATATCTCATCAGAAATTGTTTTTCGTTTTCAAAATGCAAAAATAGCTCACTTTATCAGAAAAAATGACTATAATTTCTGTTATTTGTCACGCTGCTAATAAATTTTCAATACGTTTTTTGTACTTTTGCACAGAAATGCAACCCGCTGACGGTAGCCAACAAGGTTGTAAACCGAAATTTATCAGCAATTATGGTTAAGAAATTTGATTTTCTTGTTATCGGCTCAGGAATAGCCGGAATGAGTTTCGCCCTAAAAGTGGCACACAAAGGCAGTGTAGCACTTGTTTGCAAAACCACGCTCGAAGATGCAAATACCTATTTCGCTCAAGGCGGAGTGGCTTCTGTTACCAACTTGCTTGTCGACGACTTCGACAAACACATAGAGGACACTATGATAGCCGGCGACAACATCAGCGACCGCAAGGCGGTGGAAAAGGTTGTCCGCGAAGCGCCCGAGCAAATAAAACAACTCATTGAGTGGGGTGTTAATTTCGACAAGAACGAAAAAGGAGAATTCGACCTACATCGTGAGGGCGGACACTCGGAGCATCGCATTCTGCACCACGCCGACAACACCGGTGCCGAAATTCAAGAATCACTCATACGCGCTGTGCGTAGCAACCCCAACATCACAGTCCTCGACCACCATTTCGCAATAGAGATATTGACACAGCACCATCTTGGTGTAAACGTAACCCGACAGACACCCGACATAGAGTGTTACGGAGCATACGTTCTCGACTTGAAGACCAACAGAGTAGACACATTCCTAAGCAAAGTCACACTGATGGCAACAGGTGGATGTGGAGCTGTTTATCAGACAACAACCAACCCATTGGTGGCAACAGGCGACGGAATAGCCATGGTCTATCGTGCAAAAGGCACAGTGAAAGACATGGAATTTGTACAATTCCACCCCACTGCGCTCTACAACATCGGCGACCGTCCATCGTTCCTCATCACTGAGGCAATGCGAGGCTATGGTGCAGTGCTGCGCACCATGGACGGCAAGGAATTTATGCAGAAATACGACCCTCGCCTATCGCTTGCACCGCGCGACATTGTGGCGCGCGCCATAGACAACGAAATGAAAAACAGAGGAGAGGATTTTGTCTACCTCGATGTGACACATAAAGATGCCGAAGAGACAAAGAAACACTTCCCGCACATCTATAAAAAGTGCCTTTCATTGGGCATAGACATCACAAAAGACTATATACCTGTGGCACCCGCAGCCCACTACCTATGCGGAGGAATAAAGGTTGACGAAAACGCCGCTTCAAGCATACACAGACTGTATGCCGTTGGCGAGTGCTCGTGCACAGGCTTGCATGGCGGCAACCGACTTGCAAGCAACTCGCTGATAGAGGCTGTGGTATATGCCGACGCAGCTGCACGCCACACACTGGCGGTAATAGACAATTACAGTTTCAACGAACAGATACCCGAGTGGAACGACGAGGGTACAAAAATGAACGAAGAGCTGGTGCTCATCACGCAGAGTCTGCGCGAGGTGGGACAGATAATGAGCACATACGTGGGCATTGTGCGCACCGACCTGCGTCTCAAACGTGCATGGGACAGACTCGACCTGCTCTACGAAGAGACCGAGGAGCTTTTCAAACGCAGCGTCATCAGCAAAGAAATTTGCGAGCTTCGCAACGTGATAAACGTAGGCTATCTCATCATGCGTCAGGCAATGGAGCGCAAGGAGAGCCGAGGCCTGCACTACAACCTCGACCATCCGCGCAAAGACTGATTATCGTGAAACATTCAACACAGACACACCAATGGAATGGTTAAACAG
Source organism: Bacteroidaceae bacterium (assembly GCA_017467015.1). Classification (GTDB taxonomy): domain Bacteria; phylum Bacteroidota; class Bacteroidia; order Bacteroidales; family Bacteroidaceae; genus HGM04593. The sequence continues at coordinate 4,079 of JAFTTA010000257.1, read as the reverse complement.
TATATTCTTTGAACACTCAGCCCTTCAGGCTGTGATAATTATATCCATAATAATAGCAGCAGGATTAGGGCTGGGCAAAATACGTTTCTTCGGCATCTCACTGGGAGTTACATTTGTATTCTTCGCCGGCATCTTCGCCGGACATTTGGGATTGTCGATAGACAGCAAAATGCTTGCCTACGCCGAGAGCATGGGTCTCGTGCTTTTTGTATATGAACTTGGATTGCAGGTAGGTCCCGGTTTCTTCAGTTCGTTCCGCAAAGGAGGCATGCAACTGAACATGCTGGCAATGGGCGTGATAATGCTCGGCACCCTCTTTGCTGTGGCTTTGAGCCTTGTGACCGAGATACCCATGAGCGACATGGTAGGTATTTTGTGTGGTGCCACCACCAACACCCCTGCTTTGGGTGCAGCCCAGCAGACACTGAAAGAGATGGGTATGCCATCGACAAGCGCGGCTCTCAGTTGCGCCGTCACCTATCCGTTGGGCGTTGTAGGAGTAATATTGGCAATGCTTGCCGTGCGCAAATTGTTTGTACGCCCCACCGACATCGACAATGGTGAACACGACGACGCGAACCACACCTTCATAGCCACATACAACGTACAGAACCCCGGTATCTTCGACAAGAGCGTGAAAGAGGTAGCCGAACTTACACACACCAAATTTGTAATATCGCGCTTGTGGAGAAACAAGAGAGTGAGCATCCCCACCTCTGAGATGTTGCTGCACGAAGGCGACCGTCTGCTTGTTGTCACCACCGAGAAAGATGCACCTACATTGGTAGCGCTCTTCGGAAAAATGGAAGAAAAGGATTGGAACAAAGAGGATATTGACTGGAATGCCATCGACAGCCAACTTGTGTCGCGCCACATAGTCATTACCCGCCCCGAGATTAACGGCAAAAGACTGGGTGCTTTGCGTCTGCGCAACAGCTACGGTATAAACATCAGCCGTGTCACACGCAGCGGCGTACAGTTGCTTGCCACCCCACGACTGATACTTCAGATGGGCGACCGCCTGACAGTGGTGGGAGAGGATAAGGCAATAGAAAACATAGAAAAATTGCTTGGCAACACATCAAAGACACTCAACGAGCCAAACCTTGCAGCCATCTTCATAGGCATGGTGTTGGGATTGGTGCTTGGCTCCATTCCCATTGTCATACCCGGCATGAGCACCCCTGTGAAGCTCGGCCTTGCCGGAGGTCCTATAATAGTTGGTATACTGATAGGCTGCTTTGGTCCTCGCTTTCACCTGGTCACTTACACCACACGCAGTGCCAACCTGATGTTGCGCGGTATAGGCCTATCGCTCTACCTTGCATGCCTGGGACTCGACGCCGGCGCACATTTCTTTGAGACAGTGATGCGTCCCGAAGGTCTTGCGTGGATAGCCTTGGGCTTTGCCATCACTTTCCTGCCGGTAGTTATCATGGCATTAGTAGCTATGCGTTCGGCAAAACTCGACTTTGGCAGTGCTTGCGGAATGTTGTGCGGCAGCATGGCAAACCCCATGGCACTCAATTATGCCAACGACACATTGCCGGGCGACAACCCCGCCGTAAGCTATGCAACGGTATATCCTTTGTCGATGTTCTGCCGAGTAATAATAGCACAAATAATGGTGATGCTGTTCGTCTGATTTATTGTTTCCAATAGAATAGCAAGGCACTCTGCACACCAATTAAACCATCATTCTTTTGCTTACATCATAGACGGCTTCTAAGCATAGCCGACTGACTACAAACAAGATGACGACCAAGGTTATTTTTGGTCGTCATCTTCATTATAAATTAAAAGATGTATCTGAAACACCGCTATTAGTCGAGTGCATCAACAATACCTTCTGCCCAGAATTTGGCAAGTTTCTTTGCTCCCTTGGGAGTGGGATGCAAGAAGAAGATACCTGCATAACCATTCTCGGGATAGCAATATTTCTCGGCATTTTTTTCAAAATACTCAAAAGCGTCGTCGTCACCCATCATTGCATCGGCACGCTCATCGGCAAGCTGCTCAAGAACGGGAGCGTAACCTTTCAGGCGGTTCAAACCCTTAACAAGATACATTGCACCGTTGTATGTATTGGGGCTGTACCAGATAGGACGTTGGAATACGAATTTGGCGCCGGGAGCAAGAGCTTTCAGAGCATCCATAATGACTATGAGATTCTTCTTGTAGTCGTCATTAGATACGGGACAACCTGTAGGGCCTGTGCATGCACTGTCGTTTGTTCCAAGCATTATAGAGAATACGATGGGAGCATCGGTCTCTGCCTGTATCTCTTTTATAGCCTTCTCCACGCGAGGGAAATAGCGGTTGTGCGATGGAAGAAAGTCGTAAGTTGTGGCACCACTCCAACCGCAGTTACGCCAAACAACGTTTGCTTTCAGTTTCTTTGCAAGTATCTGCGATGTGTACACCGGAGGAGCTGTCTCGGTACGTTGCTCATGCATTGCGCCATAGGTAATACTGTTGCCAATGTAGATGATGGCAAAATCTTTTTTTCCGCCGCCCGCGTATGCTGCACCCACTGCGAGAAGCATCACAATGATTAAAGAGAAAAAATTGCGTGTCATAGTTTGTTATCTTTTAAAAAGTTCATTTTCAGGAATTTCCCAGTTATCTGTACGGAAAGGAGCAAGCGGTGTGCCCATTCCTGTTATCACGTTTGCGTCTATGCAGTTACGGAAAGCATAGCGCACGGCAACAGGATTTTTCACCGAGTCGCTCTCCACGGTGATGCGGTCTGACACAGGCCATGAGTGGCGAGCCTTTGCAGGATAGAATTTTCTGTCGGCACCGGCAACCTCGAAACCTTTGATGCTGATAACCTTCATATTCTTGTCTACCCATGAGAAGTTGTCACCCTGAGCATCATATTTGTCGCTGTCTGCCATGCCTGTGAAGTGAAGCACCACTTTGTTACCCTGCACTTCCATACTCTTGTAGCGGGGTGACTCGGAGCCGAATCCGGGCATACCATAGCTCTTGTCGAGAGCGATGCCTGCAAGACGTTCGCCCACCTCGCGTTTGAAGGGCGGATGAATGATTGAGCCGAACGAAAGGTCGGTGGTGGGAGCCACATATACATTTTTCAATGCCTGAGCAGCGTAGTATTGTCCTTCGATAACTACCGGTAGCGACAGATACTGCGCACCATCGTAGCGATACTGCACAAGCTGAGCTATAAGGAATGGCATCTCGTCGTTACCCCATGCCTGACGCCAGTTCTTAATGAGCGAGACAAGCAGTTTGCCATAGTCAAAAGCTCTGTCGCGGTTTGAGCAACCCTGATACCATATAAAACCTTTGGCTGTGAAACGGGCAATGGGGTTTATCATGCCATTGTACATCTCTTGAGGAGCGAAGCCGTTGCCATCGGGTTTAAGAGCAAACTCGCGGTCGATACCCTCTGTGGCATTTATTGCCTCGCGTGTCATCCACACCTCGGCTTTAGTGCCACCCCAGTATGAAGTCACGATACCCACAGGCACACCCAAAAGGTCGGTGAGCATGCGTCCGAAGAAGTAGGCTGTCGCGCTGCAGTTTGCTACGTTTTGCGGTGTGGGTTTCTGCCACTCGCCTTTGCAGTCGTCCTGCAATGTAGCCACGCGGGCACGCTCCACATTGAATATGCGGATATCGGGGTGGGCATAGCTCTCGCGTATAGCCTCGGCAGCACCCTGAACAGGCTGTGCCACAAAACCTTTTATGGGCATCTCCATGTTCGACTGTCCGCCGCACACCCACACCTCGCCAAGCAGGATGCCGCTGAGAGTGAGTTTGTCGCCATCGGAAAACTCAATCTCGTAAGGACCGCCGGCTTCGCCGGTAGCAACCTTCAACGACCACTTGCCGTCGGCGTCGCTCTTTGTCTTATACTTTTTGCCGTTCCACGAAGTGCGCACTGTCACATTCTTGTCGGGTGTGGCACTACCCCACAAATTCACCTCGCTGTTGCGCTGCAACACCATGTCGTTGCCAAGCACAGCAGGCAGTTTAATCTCGGCAGTGGCAACCATTGCCATCATAGCCGCAAGTGTCAATGATAAAAATCTGCGTATCATAATATTTCG
>JAFTTA010000256.1 GCA_017467015.1 Bacteroidaceae bacterium | reverse complement strand
TTGCTGTTGTTGCTGTTGTTGTTGCTTTAACTGACGCATTGCAAGAGCAAGATTGTATCTAGTCTCATGGTCATGAGGATTTTCCCTCAATGATTGCTTATATGCCTCGACAGCAGCAGCATACTCCTTGCTACCCTGATAGAGAACACCCATGTTATGGTGTATTTGAGCTAATTTGGCGGGATCATTTTCACGTTTCTCTGCAATCTGATATTGGCTTATGGCATCTTGAGCTTTATTCTGCAACAACAATGAATTACCAAGATTGTACAAAGCATATGTACCATCGACATCCTTTTCCAACGCTGTACGATATTCTATTTCTGCCTTATCGAAAAGGCTGTCAGTGTATAATTTATTTCCACCACGAATATAATCGCGATAATCCCTTTGCGCATAAACTAATGAGAATGCGAAAATAAATATTGATAAAAGCAAATATCTCAAATTCAACATATCGTTCTATTTTTTTTCACCAAACAAATTAAAGTTTTTTGTCAAACGGCTCTTTCCGGGAAGAATCAGAATATCCATCACCAAGAAAAGCAGCACAAGCAATGCTACAAAGTGGAACTGTTCGTCGTAGTCGGTATAAACCTCTGTGGTAACATCGGCTTTTGCCAGTTTATCAAGTTCTTTTTCAAGAAGTTTCTGTGCATTGTTGGTATTATCTACACGAATGTAAGCTCCATTACCCGCCTTTGCTATGTTTTGGCTCATTTCTTCGTTTAGTTTGGTAACAATCACATTACCGTTTTTGTCTCTTCGATAATCGTTTGAGCCCTCGGTTGGTATAGGTGCGCCGTCGGGTGAACCTACACCAAGAATATACACAGACATACCCTTCTCTACCGCAGCACGGGCGGCCTCTTCGGCGCCACCTTCATGATTCTCACCATCGGTAATTACAATAACAGCTTTACCCACCTCTTTTTCTGGAGTAAAACTTTTCATAGCAAGATTTATGGCTGCTCCAATATCTGTTCCTTGTCGGGTGATGAGCGCAGGGGATATTGTCTCCATAAACATTTTTGCAGAGACAAAATCGTTTGTTATAGGCAACTGCACAAAAGCGTCTCCGGCAAAAACTATAAGACCTATTTTGTCGTTCTCAAATTTATCTATAAGTTTGGATATTATTTTTTTCGATTTTTCTAATCTGTTTGGTGCAATATCCTCGGCAAGCATTGAATTTGAGATATCAAGCGCAATGACCACCTCTATACCTTGACGAGTTACGCTCTCCATTTTAGAACCAAATTGCGGACGAGCAAGTACCACAACCAATAATGCCAAAGCAATCGTCGACAACCAGAATTTCACATTGGGACGATAGGCCGAAACATCGGGCATAAGTTCTTTCAGCAAATCAGCATCGCCATACTCTTTCAATCTTTTGCGACGGCGATAGTTGGAATATAAATAAACCAACAGCAGCAGCGGAACCAATACCAACAGATATAAATATTCAGGGGTTGCAAATCTCATAAAAACTGGTTTTTAAGGTATTCTTTTAAGCAATGTGTAACGCAACAACAGTTCGAGAAGCAGTGCAGCCAATGCAATTATAGCAAATATGGCATACTCCTCTTCGCGTTTACTAAACTCTTTTACATTCAATTTGGTACGCTCCAGTTTATCAATTTTCTCATAAACCTCTTTCAGTTTTGAATTGCTCGTAGCACGATAGTAATTACCATCGGTTATTGTCGCTATCTTGTTAAGTGTCGTTTCGTCTATCTCAACAGGCACATTAATAACCCTTCCTGCATAAGGATAAGGCGCTTCACCATTTGTACCTACGCCGATAGTGTAGACTCTAATGCCAAACTGCTTTGCAATCTCAGCAGCAGCCTCGGGCGAAATTTCACCACGGTTGTTCGAACCATCAGTCAACAATATAATGACTTTTGACTTTGCTTTACTCTCCTTCAGACGGCTGACTGCATTTGCTATTCCCATACCTATAGCCGTTCCATCCTCAATGATACCTTGCGCTGCAATGTCGCACTTTACAGAATTTAGCATATTCAGCATCACCGAGTGGTCAACCGTGAGAGGACATTGCGTAAAACTTTCACCTGCAAAAATTGTCAATCCTATGTTATCATTAGGACGTCCGTTCACAAACTCAGCCGCCACCTGCTTGGCCGCCTCCAGACGGTTGGGAGCAAGATCCATGGCAAGCATACTGGTAGAAACGTCCATGGCAAGCATAATGTCGATACCTTCAACCTCGGTATTTTGCCATCGGTTGGTAGACTGCGGACGCGCCAACACCATTATTATCATAGCAAAAGCGACCACACGCAACAAAAATGGCAAGTGTATAAGGTAATTTTTATAGCTTTTGGTATTTCCTTTAAGGAAAAGCGATGCTGTCGACACTTTTAAAGCGGGTACCTTATGGCGTCCCAGCATCAGATACCACACAACATATCCTATGAGTGGTATAAACAGCAACAGATAACCTATATTTGAAAAAAACATACTTATAAATTATTAAGCAAACAGATAGTACAATTCGCGTATCAACAATGTAAGCAACAATATCGCAGCAACAGCCAAAGCCACAACTGTTACAAGAAGAATCATCTTGGTTCTCTTGGAACGCCTGTTCACAATTTTTTTCTCTGTTGGCTGAGGTGCTGCCTCTGTCTCCACTATTTTTGTTCTATCAACAAATTCTATGGCATTCAGAAGATTTCTATCATTCTCGTTCATTGCCGGTTCAAATTTAGCAAATTTCACGAGGTCGGCCATCACCAACAACTCCTCAAGTTCCTTAATAGTCTCTTTATCACTAACCTTCAATAGATTATCAACAATTTCCGAAGTTGTCATTTCTGTTGCATTGAAGCCGAAACGCTCATTAAGATAAGCTCTTATAGTATCAGTGAGTTCCGTATAATACTCTTTGGTTTGACCACCGGCACGCCATTTATCATCGCTTTTAATACGCTCTATCTCATTGAGAGCAACGACATGAGGCGGCAATTTAGGTTTTATCTTTATAATTCTGATTATAGGCTTGTTGTTCAGATACCTTACAAGCACCCAAATGAAAGCCGCAGTAAAGAGTATCAATGCCAAAGACAACCAAAAGCTATCTTTCCAATCGTCCCATGTAAGATTGATGCGCCAAATATCTTTTGGTCCGAAAAATGATTCAAGATTAAGTGTATCTACCGGCATCATATATACAGCCATGGCAAGCTCTTTTGAGAAATATGGATTGCCATCGACAAGCACTTCAAAGGGAGGGATGACATAAAGCGATGAATCGAAAGAGGTAACAGTGTACACCTCCTTTATCTCCATACGCTTTTTATCATTTATATACTGCGTGTCGGGCAAAGACTTGTGAACTATCTCCACACCCTCGATAAGTTCTTTGTCAAAGGCAGGCATAACCACCCTACTACCACTATTTGCAGTCACCTCGAGAGTAATCTTTGCCTGTTCGCCTATCAGACGCTGAAAAGTATCTATTTCGGCATTGACCATAACATTCTGCGCCTTAGCTCCATCAGCCAAAGCCACAGAAAAGAGTATTGAGAGAAATAATATTATGCAATTCTTCATATACATATATTAAGGGGGTATGCCCTATCTATAAATTTAACCGCGCTTGGCAAACATTGCCATCAACGCCTTAACATAATCCTCGTCGGTACGAACAGAAACCGAGTCGACACGGCTTTTTGCAAAGATTGACTCGGTTGTAGTGCATTGTTCGTGCCACCATTTGCGTTGAGCCTCTTGCACCTTAGATGAAGATGTGTCAACATATACCTCTTCGCCACTCTCTGCATCGCGCACCTTCATGAGCCCTATTCGCGGAAGTTCAGCCACACGTCTGTCATAAACCTGAATAGCAACCACATCATGTTTGCGGTTGGCAATGGTTAATGCATTCTTATAGTCGGCAGCAGTTATAAAATCGCTAAGTACAAAGGCAGTACAGCGTTTCTTAATGGCATTGGTGAGAAATTCGAGTGGCACCTTGACGTCGGTCTTGTTACTTTCCGGTGTAAAGCCCAAAAGTTCGCGAATTATATACAATATATGCTTTCTTCCTTTCTGCGGGGGAATGAATTTCTCTATCCTGTCCGAAAAGAAAATGACGCCAATCTTGTCGTTATTCTGTATTGCAGCAAATGCAAGAGTGGCAGCAATTTCTGTAAGCATATCTCTTTTGGTCTGCTTAATAGTTCCAAAAGCCAAGCTCTCCGACACATCCACAAGCAACATCACTGTCAGCTCACGCTCCTCCTCATAGACCTTCACAAAAGGTTTATGGAAACGCGCCGTAACATTCCAATCTATGTCACGCACGTCGTCACCATACTGATATTCACGCACCTCGCTGAAAGACATACCGCGACCTTTAAAGGCAGAGTGATACTGCCCCGCAAATATATTGTGCGATAGTCCGCGCGTCTTTATCTCTATCTTGCGAACCTTCTTTATAAGTTCACTCGTCTCCATACACGAACCTTAAGGCACTTCAACACTGTTCAAAATCTTGCTTACAATCTCGTCGGGAGTCATATTGTTTGCCTCTGCCTCGTAACTGAGACCGATGCGATGACGAAGAACGTCATGTGCAACGGCACGAACATCTTCGGGGATGACATATCCGCGACGTTTGATGAATGCATACGCACGAGCAGCCAAAGCCAGATTGATTGAAGCACGAGGCGATGCACCGAATGAGATATACTCTTTCATATCGCGCATGTTGTACTTATCGGGATAACGTGTAGCAAATACAATATCTGCTATGTATTGTTCAATCTTCTCGTCGATATAAACCTGACGAACCACTTTGCGGGCCTCGATAATCTCCTCGGGTTTAAGAATTGCCTTAACATCTATTTTCTCTCCTGTAATATTCTGACGAATGATCTTTTTTTCCTCAGAAATATCGGGATATCCGATGATTACTTTCAACATAAAACGGTCAACCTGCGCCTCAGGCAACGGATATGTACCCTCTTGTTCGATGGGATTCTGTGTTGCAAGTACCAAGAAAGGCTGAGGGAGCTGATAGGTATCTTTTCCAATTGTCACCTGACGCTCCTGCATTGCCTCGAGCAAAGCACTCTGTACCTTTGCCGGAGCTCGGTTAATCTCGTCGGCAAGCACAAAGTTTGCAAACACAGGACCTTTATTCGACTTAAAAGTCTCCTCTTTCTGACTATAAACCATTGTACCGATAACATCGGCAGGGAGAAGGTCGGGTGTAAACTGTATGCGGCTGAAATCGCCATCGACAAGGCTTGCAAGTGTCTTGATAGCCAATGTTTTTGCCAATCCGGGCACACCCTCAAGCAGCACATGACCATCGGCCAAAAGCCCTATAAGCAACGACTCTACAAGATGCTTCTGCCCAACAATGACCTGATTCATTCCTGTTTGCAGATTTGTCACAAAGCCACTCTGCCTCTCTATCATTTCGTTCAACTCACGAATATCAATAGTTCCGTTCATATAAAACTTATATTTGTTAATTTATTTATTATATCTATAATAAACCTCGGTAAAAAGTTTCCAAAAATAGCTCTTTCCGTTAAAACAATGTGTTAAAATTCACAAAAGACACTTAAGTACTGTTGAATTTTATATTTTTTCATAATCGCAACCCTATTGTCCTATTTTCTCGGGACAAGATGAGGTATCTCGATAATCATTCCACAGGCCAAATCATTTGGTCGCGACATGTTATTGTATTTAACTATGTAGGGCCACAATTTTTTATCACCAAAATGCAGTAAAGCTATTTTGGTCAGCGTCTCCTCCAAAGCCACAGAATGTTCACACTTTGTGCCGGCAAAAGCATAATCCAATGTATCTGCCAAAGAAATTTCAGACAATTTTCTGTTTGCAAGAGCCTCAACCATAACAAATGGAGCCACTGTATCAACAACTTGTGTTTCGGCGCCAACATTTTGCGACGCTACCGCAGTGCTGTCGACAAAATTTGTATCCTGCACAGCCATTGAGAGAGAAGAATGAGATTCACTGTTTTCCACTTTCTGCAATGGTCTATTGTTTATAGGTTCTGCTACGTTGTTTTGTTCAGGTAATGAGAAGTAGTTACTAAAAAAATAAAAAGCCGCAAAACCGACAACATGCAATAGGAAAATCACAAAAGCAGACAGCGTAAATATTTTTTTCAAAGAGAAACCACGAGAATTATCGTAAACAGGCTGTTCACCCTTTTCAGGGATTTCTACAGATAATTTTTGCTCAATTACAGGAACTGACGATTCATTTTCTACGATATTAATTGCGTCAGCAGGTTCAGCGACAACCGACTCCACAGATTTCTCGGTTGACACATTTTTCATTGGAGAAACTACCTCGGCAACTGTTTCCAAAGGCATCTCTTCATCAATATTCAAAGTGCTTGCCACAACAGGCTCGTCACTAATCACTTCCACGGGTATCTCCTCTGCTATTTCGGCAACTACCACACCGGGGTCTTCTACATTATCGTCTGATGCGACAGGTTCTTCCATATTGTCATCGAAAGACGCCGATTCCTCTTCATCATCAACCAAAGCATCATCGACTTCCACCGGCTGAAACATGGCAAAAGGCTCATTGATTGTCTCTTTAAGAGAGTCCGCAGGAATAAATGTAAGTTTCTTGTGTCCTTTTATTTCAATACGTTCGCCCGTATTAACATCAACACTTGAGCGACTTTCGACATCTATCACTTTGAATGTTCCAAGACCATTAATCTTGACCATCTCTTCTGTCTCAAGTCCCTCGAGTATTGTATCATAGAATGCTTTTGTAAAAGCTTCGGCATCTGACGGCAACAAGCCACATACTTTGGCAAACAAAGCATTCAACTCAGAATTATTCAGTTTACTATCCATTTTGCCACTCTCTCTTTTTACTTGAACTTATCTTTAAGCCGTGTACTCGGACGGAAAGCCGGAACCAATTTAGGTGGGATGAGCATACGTTGACCCGTTTTTGGGTTCACAGAGATTCTCTCCTTACGCATTTTCACCTCAAAAACGCCGAAATTGGAGACCGTTATCTGGTCGTTCTCTTTTAAACGCTCAACCATTACCTCAAGCAAAGCATCTACCTGCTTTGCAGTTTCAGAAGATGACATTCCTCTTTTCTTGGCAAGTGCGGCAATAAATTCTTTGTTATTCATCCAAGAAACTGATAAAATTATTAAACGACTTTACCCATGAGATCAAACTCAGCAGCATCTGTTATTTCAACATTATAGAAAGAACCGATATTAAGTTTGCCATCGACAATATTCACAAGCAACTCTGTATCCACTTCGGGAGATTCAATCTCTGTTCGTCCAACATAATAATCACCCTCAATTCTGTCGATAATGATTTTCAATACACGACCTACCTTTTCATAGTTGAGATTTGTAGAAATGCGCTGCTGCACAGTCATCAAAGCATCAAGACGTTCCTGCTTTTTCTTTTTTGATATCCTGTCCTTATAATTAAGTGCGGCATATGTACCATCCTCCTCGCTATAGGCAAAGGCACCCAAACGGTCGAAACGCGCCCATTTGACAAACTCCATCAATTCGTCAAAATCCTTATCCGTTTCACCCGGGAAACCCACCATCATCGTTGTGCGCAGACATATTCCTGGCACCTCGCGACGTAATTTTTCAACCAAAGCATATGTCTCTTCTTTTGTTACAGGGCGCAACATCTTCTTCAAAATTTTTGTGCTGACGTGCTGCAAAGCAATATCAAGATATTTACATACGTTATTACGCTCACGCATCACACGTAGAAGATCGTCGGGAAAATTTGTAGGATAGGCATAGTGCAACCTTATCCACTCCACACCCTGAACATCGGAAATTTTCTCAACCAATTCGGCTATAGCCGAACGTTTGTAAAGGTCCTTGCCATAATATGTTAGTTCCTGAGCAATTATCTGAAACTCCTTCACACCCTTATCGACAAGATAGCGCACCTCGGCAACAATCTCTTCTATGGGACGCGACACGTGTGAACCTGTGATTATAGGTATGGCACAATATGCACAACGTCTGTTGCAACCTTCAGAAATTTTCAGATAAGCATAATGCGAGGGAGTTGTCAGATGACGTTTATACTCAACCTCATCTTTGAAATTCTTTTTCAGTTCCTCGACGATGGCTCCCCAATCGAATTTCCCATAAAATTTGTCGACTTGTGATATTTCGCTTTTCAATTCTTCAAGATAACGTTCAGAGAGACATCCCATTACATAGAGTTTATTTAAATCCCCCTGTTCCTTACGTTGGCAAAACTCAAGAATCATATTAATGGATTCCTCCTTGGCATCGCCAATGAATCCACATGTGTTTATCACAGCAATCTCGCCTTCGGGCATTTCACAGTCGTGTGTAACTTCGTATCCACACGACTCAAGACGATGCATAAGCTGTTCCGAATCTACAAGATTTTTGGAACAACCCATCGTAATGACATCTACACGATTCTTTATCATTTAAAAAGAGAATCTACAAATTCGTAACGATTGAACACCTGCAAGTCGTCCATCTGCTCACCCAGTCCGATATATTTCACAGGAATCTTAAACTGGTCGCTGATGCCTATTACAACACCACCCTTTGCTGTGCCATCGAGTTTGGTTATTGCAAGCGAAGTAACCTCTGTTGCCTTGGTAAACTGTTTCGCTTGCTCAAAAGCATTCTGCCCGGTGGAACCGTCAAGCACCAAAAGCACGTCGTTAGGTGCATCGGGCAAAATCTTTTTCATCACATTTTTAATTTTAGTAAGCTCGTTCATCAAGCCCACTTTATTGTGCAGACGTCCGGCGGTGTCTATGATGACAACCTCGGCATCATTGGCAACAGCCGAAGCAAGCGTATCATATGCGACAGAAGCCGGGTCGGAACCCATATTCTGCTTAACAACAGGCACATCCACACGACGTCCCCACTCGACAAGTTGCTCCACAGCCGCGGCACGGAAAGTGTCGGCAGCACCGAGATAGACCTTCTTGCCCGCCTTCTTGAACTGATGGGCTAGTTTACCGATGGTAGTTGTCTTACCAACACCATTGACACCAACCACCATTATAACATATGGTTTTCCGGGGGTTGTAGCAAAATCAAAACCTTCGCAATCCTCGGAATTATTCTCTGTGAGCAATTCTGCAATTTCATCTTTCAGCAGAGTATTCAATTCGTTAGTGGTCATAAATTTATCTTTTGCCACTCGCTGTTGAACGCGCTCCACAATCTTCAGCGTAGTATCAACACCTACGTCAGATGTAACGAGCACCTCTTCAAGGTTATCGAGAACATCGTCGTCGATTGTTGTCTTTCCGGCTACAGCACGCGCTATCTTGCCGAAAAAACTCTCTTTGGTCTTTGACAAGCCTTTGTCAAGAACCTCTTTCTTGTCCTTTGAAAAAAAACTGAAAAATCCCATAATTTCATTCTTTAATTAATCCAACTTCAGAACAGCAAGGAACGCTTTCTGCGGCACTTCAACATTTCCAATCTGTTTCATGCGTTTCTTACCTTTCTTCTGTTTCTCCAACAATTTACGTTTACGCGAAACGTCACCACCATAACATTTGGCGGTAACATCCTTACGTACCTGTTTAATGGTCTCGCGAGCAATAATTTTTGTACCTATGGCAGCCTGCAAAGCAATGTCGAACTGCTGACGGGGGATAAGGTCTTTCAGTTTCTCACACATCTGACGTCCGAGCCCATAAGCATTATCGACATGAGTAAGTGTCGAGAGAGCATCAACGGGTTCACCATTTAGCAGAATATCCAATTTAATCAATTTTGAATTGCGGAACCCTGCAGGATGATAGTCGAACGATGCATAACCTTTGGAGATGCTCTTCAGTTTATCGTAGAAATCTATCACTATCTCGCCCAAAGGCAACAAGAAACGTATATCTACACGATTTCCGGTTATAAACTCCTGTTTCTGCAATTCACCACGCTTGGAGAGACACAATGTCATTATTGGGCCTATGTAGTCGGCACGGGTAATAATGCTTGCATTTATATATGGCTCTTCGATGTGATCTATAAGTGTCTGGTCGGGCATACCTCCGGGGTTGTGCACCTCCTGCACCTCGCCTTGTTTGTCATAGACCATATACGACACGTTGGGAACAGTGGTAATGACACTCATATCAAATTCGCGGTCGAGACGTTCTTGAACAATCTCCATGTGCAACAATCCAAGGAAGCCGCAACGGAAACCAAAGCCCAATGCTGCCGATGACTCGGGTTGGAAAGTCAACGAAGCATCGTTCAGTTGCAATTTTTCGAGCGAAGCACGCAAATCCTCATAATCCTCGGCATCAATAGGATACACACCGGCGAAGACCATAGGTTTCACCTCTTCGAAGCCCGCAATCGCCTTGTCGCATGGACGAGCAATGTGTGTAATTGTATCACCAACTTTAACCTCGCGCGAGGTTTTTATACCCGAAATAATATATCCCACATCGCCGGTTCTAAGTTCCTTGCATGGTACCATATCCATTTTCAACACACCCACCTCATCTGCCACATACTCTTTGCCTGTATTAAAGAACTTCACCTTATCGCCCGAACGGATTACACCATTCACAACTTTGAAATAGGCAATAATACCACGGAATGAATTGAACACGGAATCGAAAATGAGCGCCTGCAATGGAGCCTCTTCATCGCCTTCCGGGGCAGGGATGCGCTCCACAATAGCTTCGAGCAATGCTTCGACACCCATACCGGTTTTTCCCGACGCAAGCAATATCTCGTCACGGTCGCAGCCCAAGAGGTCGACAATTTCATCTTTCACCTCTTCGGGCATGGCATTTGCCATATCGCATTTGTTTATGACGGGGATTATCTCCAACCCATGGTCAAAAGCCATATAAAGGTTTGAGATAGTCTGTGCCTGTACACCCTGAGTAGCATCTACCACCAACAAAGCGCCCTCACATGCAGCTATCGAACGCGACACCTCATATGAAAAGTCGACGTGTCCCGGAGTATCAATCAAATTCAGCGTATATGTTTCTCCCTTATATACATACTCCATCTGAATAGCGTGACTCTTAATGGTTATACCCCTCTCACGCTCCAAATCCATATTATCGAGCATCTGTCCCTCTGTCACCTGGATAGTCTGCGTTGTCTCCAGCAGACGGTCGGCAAGGGTAGATTTACCATGGTCGATGTGAGCTATAATACAAAAATTCCTTATTTTCTTCATATTCTTCATTTCACTCAAAAAAAAGAGCTTCTCAGCCCATTTTCGCAATTTTAATGCAAAATTACGAAAAAGCAGCGACATAATAACAAGGCATTTCAATTTTTATGAGAAATGAGCAATAAAAAACAAGAATCCAATAAATCCACAAACCGTTTCCGACACAGAATACACAAAACTATTTACAAATAAAAAGAAATTCATTAACTTCGCGCACTCAATACATCAAACACAAAAAACATGATAACATTCCTTACATGCCTTGCGGCACTTGTGATAGCCTACTTCACATATGGCAAATATCTGGAAAAAGTCTGCGACATAGACGAAAAGAACCCCACACCGGCATCGACAATGTACGATGGCGTAGACTACATCCCCATGCCACGTTGGAAAACATTCCTTATACAATTGCTCAACATAGCCGGCTTAGGACCAATCTTCGGCGCCATACTTGGTGCAGCATATGGTCCCGTAGCATTTCTATGGATAACCCTCGGAGGTATATTCATGGGAGCCATGCACGACTTCATTGCCGGAGTAATATCACTGAAGAACAACGGACTGAGCCTCCCCGAAATAATCGGGAAATATCTAGGTAACGGCACAAAAATGTTTATGCGCATATTCACCGTGTTTCTCATGGTACTTGTGGGTGCTGTGTTCATGTCGCAGCCGGCAACACTCATTGCCACAAACATATCCATCCCCGCACTCGAAACAAGCCAAGTCTTCACCGGCACTTCGTGGGAACTTTTTGCAACACTCATGGTAATACTTATCTATTACATACTCGCCACACTGCTGCCCATAGACAAAATCATAGGTCGTTTCTACCCCATTTTCGGCATTGCACTATTGGTGATGGCGCTAGGCATCTTAGTTGTATTGCTTTTCCAAAGCGACACATACACTATTCCGGAACTCACAAGCCTTACCAACATGAAGTGCGACGCCGAGAAGTTCCCCATCATCCCCATGCTGTTCACCACCATAGCATGCGGCGCACTATCGGGCTTCCATGCCACACAGTCGCCACTGATGGCACGCTGCCTCACCAATGAGAAGCAGAGCCGTCCCATCTTCTACGGCGCAATGATAGCAGAAAGCATCATTGCTCTTATTTGGGCAGCCATAGCCATGGCATTTTGGGGCAACGTCGAAGGACTCAACAACGCCATCGCAGAGAACGGCGGCAACGCAGCCACGCTTGTGAACATAATTTCCGATACCACACTCGGCAGCACAATAGCGGCACTTGTAATATTTGGCGTAATCGCCTGCGCCATAACGTCAGGCGACACAGCATTCCGTTCGGCACGTCTTATAGTTGCCGACATGTTCGGCATTTCTCAGCAGCCACTCAGCAAGCGCATTTATGTATCATTACCACTCTTCGCTGTGGGACTTTTCATAATATTCGCTTTACCATTCCAAACAATATGGAGCTATTTTGCATGGACCAACCAGACGTTGGCAGCCATCACCTTGTGGTGCATAACAAGCTATCTTGCCAAAAGCAAAAAACCTGTAATTATAGCCTTGATACCCGCACTCATAATGACATACATCTGTTCGTCATACATATTCATTTCGCCCATGATGTTCGGAATAGAAAACCACACAACAGCATATATATGTGGCGGTATGCTCACCCTGGCAATAGCAGCCGCAGCCGCATTAAAAATTAAAAGAGAATAAAAAGAGGAAAACTGCGGATATAACAGAAAAAATTATTGTATCTTCGCAGAAAATAACAACAGAGCATCTACAAGCATCAGAGAATGATTGAACAACACATAATACTCGAGGGTATCGACTACGTCAGTTTCTACGGAGCAAACAACACGCACCTAACGATGCTGAAGAAGTTGTACCCCAAACTGCGGATTGTAGCCAGAGACAACATCATAAAAGTCATTGGCGACGAAGAGGAGCAGGAGCGATTCCGCATAGTTGTAAACAGACTCATAGAGCACTGCTCAAAATACAACAAGATAGACGAAGAGGCTATTATTGATGCCATCAACGGCAAGAAAAGCGACAAAGGCAGTGACAGCAATGTCATCGTCTACAACATAAACGGCAAACCAATTTATCCTCGTAGCGAGAACCAGTGTAAATTGGTTGAAGAATTCAGAAAGAACGACATGATATTCGCCGTAGGACCCGCAGGAACAGGAAAGACCTACACAGCCATTGCTTTGGCTGTACGCGCATTGAAGAACAGAGAGATACGCAAGATAATCCTAAGCCGACCGGCAGTTGAAGCAGGCGAAAAACTCGGATTTCTACCCGGCGACATGCGCGACAAGATTGACCCCTACCTGCAACCTCTCTACGATGCGCTCGAGGACATGATACCCAATGCCAAGCTGAAAGAGTATATGGACAGCAACGTCATACAGATAGCCCCACTTGCATTTATGCGCGGACGCACACTGAACGACGCCATAGTCATACTCGACGAAGCACAGAACACCACCCCACAACAGATAAAGATGTTCCTAACACGTATGGGCAACAATACCAAGATGGTGATAACAGGCGACATGACACAGGTCGACCTGCCGCAAAACCAAAAATCCGGACTCATGCAGGCAATACACATACTGAAAGATATAAAAGGAATTTCCTTCATCGAGCTGAACAAAAAAGACATCGTACGTCACAAGTTGGTAACACGCATAGTGGAAGCCTACGAGAGCTACGAAAAGAAAGAAAAAGAGAAAGAAACCAATTAAAAACATAGAGTCATGGAAAAAGCATTAACAACAACCGACTTTCATTTCAAGAAACAAAAAAGTCTCTATCACGGCAAAGTTCGCGACGTTTACAACATCGGCGACGACATGTTGGTGATGGTAGCAACAGACCGCATATCGGCATTTGATGTCATATTGCCCAAAGGCATTCCTTTCAAAGGACAGGTTCTCAACCAGATAGCATCAACATTCCTCGATGCGACAGCCGACATCGTTCCCAACTGGAAACTTGCCACACCCGACCCCATGGTTACAGTGGGACTCAAGTGCGAAGGCTTCCGCGTGGAGATGATTATCCGTGGCTACCTCACAGGCAGCGCATGGCGCGAATACAAGAACGGATGCCGTTCACTCTGCGGCGTAACATTGCCCGATGGAATGCGCGAAAACGAGAAATTCCCCACCCCCATCATCACCCCCACAACAAAGGCCGATGAAGGACACGACGAGAACATTTCAAAAGAAGAAATCATAGCACAAGGCATAGTAAGCGCCGAAGACTACGAACAGCTTGAGAAATACACCTACGCACTCTTCGAGCGTGGTAGTCAAATGGCAGCAGAGAAAGGGCTCATCCTCGTTGACACAAAATACGAGTTCGGCAAACGCGATGGCAAAATTTACCTCATCGACGAAATTCACACCCCCGACTCATCGCGCTACTTCTATGCCGAGGGCTATCAGGAGAAATTCGAAAAAGGCGAGCCCCAGAAACAACTCTCAAAAGAGTTTGTCCGCCAATGGCTCATAGAAAACGGTTTCATGGGTCAAGAGGGGCAGCAGGTGCCAGAGATGAGCGACGAATATGTAAACAGCGTATCGGAACGCTACATCGAGCTTTACGAACACATCGTAGGCAAGCCTTTCGTTAAGAGCGAGACAGAGCACATTGACGAGCGCATAAAAGCAAACATCAAAGACTATCTCGGTTGCTAAAGCATAAACAAATTCTGATAGCCCGGAGGCTATCAGAATTTGTTTAAAACCCGCCTAAAGAGAGACAATGAAAAAAGAATACGGAATAATCGGCAACCCTTTGGCACAATCGGCGTCACCCGCCTTTTTCAATAAAAAATTTGCCAACGAGAATATAGACGCCACCTACCTGCCTTTTGAGTTGAAAAATATTGAGGAACTTCCCGAGGTGCTCAAGGAACACCCCATCCTCTGTGGCATCAACGTGACAATCCCTTACAAACTTCAAGTGATGGACTATCTCGCAGGCATCAGCGACGAAGCAAAAGGCATAAATGCCGTAAACGTAGTGAAAGTGAAACGCGACAGCGACGGCACACCACATCTTTACGGTTACAACAGCGACGTCATAGGCTTTACGCGCTCCATAGCACCATTGCTGAGCGCAAACGACAAGAAAGCATTGGTACTGGGCACAGGCGGAGCATCGAAAGCCATCATATATGCCCTGAAGAAATTGGGCATAGAGGTACTATCTGTTTCACGCAGTGCCGGCAACGGTTGCATCACATACAAAGAGCTGACACCAGAAATTATGTCGACACACACAATAGTGGTAAACTGCACACCCCTCGGTATGGTGGGTCACGGCGTAGACCAATGTCCCGACATACCTTACGAACAGCTCACCGGCAACCACATTCTCTACGACATTGTCTACAACCCCGAGAACACCCTCTTCCTGCAAAAAGGTAAGTCACAGGGAGCACGCACCAAGAGCGGATACGAAATGTGGTATCTGCAAGCACTCGCATCGTGGGAAATATGGAACAATGATTGAGCCCCAAAAAAGAGAAACATCACCATTGCAACCATCTTCAACAACAGAGAAAGCAAAAATGAGCAATAAAAAGACAGCGACATTCTTGAGTCTGCTCCTGCAGATAGTATCATACTATGCCATGGGATTGACAATATTCGTCACCTCGCGCATGACATATCTTCTGCAACACACCACCATCGGCAACATAATAGAACACAAAGATAGTTTGCCATTGCTTATAAGCAATGCAGGTCGTTTCGACCTGCAAGCCTTCTCATACATTGCAGTCCCGATGATTTTGCCGGTGCTCATCATGCCCTACCTATGCAGCGACAAGGCAATAGAAAAATTCACAGTCGTCATGCGTCACTATTTCACAGTGATGCTCACATTGCTGATGCTGTTGGTGACAGCAGAGACATTCTATTACGACAATTTCAACAGCCGCTACAACGTGGTCTTTTTCGACTTCTTCGATGAAGGTCCTTGGGGGCTCATGCTCACAATGTGGCAGGACTATCCTTGTTTGAAAATACTATTAGGGGCAGCAATCTTTGCCTGCATAGTAAGCCTAATAGGAAAAGCCATCGGCAAAATAAGAGTGTTGCCTCGCCAGTGGATGAATAGCCGACTCACATACCTATTGCCGGTGATTGCGATAGCAATAACCTTTGCCATGATACGCGGCTCCGTCACTCGATATACATTACAAGTTGAACATTTCGTTGTCTCCACCGACGAGACAATGAACCAATCGGTACCCAACGCCCTCTACCTGCTGAAGAAAGCATACAAAGAGCGCAAGAACAGCTACAAACTGATTAGCGAAGAACAACTGCTTAGAGAGGGAGGATACAACACACTCGCAGAGTTGCTCGCCACAGCCGGTTATAAGGATGTGCAGACTGATGGCAACGACACAGAGAGCCTGCTCGACAGTTTGCTCTTTGCCCGTGTCGACACATCGCTCAGCACAACACGCCCGAACGTACTGCTCATTCTCAACGAGAGTTGGAGCAACTACCTCAACTCGATGGATCGCGGAGATTCACTCGACCTGCTCTGCACCCTGCGACAGCACATGCAAGAAGATATTGTATTCAATAATTTTCAATCTGTACGCAACGGCACAATATATACATTGGAAACAGTGACATTGGGAATGCCCTACCTCCATTTCTTCAATTCTCGCTACCGCTTCACCCCCTTCCCAACATCCATAGCCCACCCATTCAAAGCCAACGGCTACAGCACAACCTTCATCACAGGCATGGACCCCACATGGGAAAAT
>JAFTTA010000255.1 GCA_017467015.1 Bacteroidaceae bacterium | reverse complement strand
GTAGAGGAATTTATTTCGCTATATACTTATGAACAACTATTGTTACGATACTTTATAACTTTTGCCGGAACGCCACCAGCAACAGCATAATAGGGTATATCCTTTGTTACCACCGCAACGGCTGCAATAATTACACCATTTCCAATTTTCACTCCAGGCAAAATAATTACACGAGTTCCTATCCACACATCATCACCTATAACAACAGGTTCTACAGACATTCCTTGTTCTATCATGGGAACATCTGTTCTATCGAAATTATGCGTATGTGTCAAAACCACACAATCGGGTCCCATCATCACATTATCGCCTATAGAGAGAGGACCACGCACTTTACAATTAACCCCAATTCCGGAATTATTTCCAATGGAAATTCCTACACACGTACCAAAGTCGGCACCTTTCTCTATATTTACATTTTTGCCACATTCGGAAAAACAATGTTCGGCAACAGACGTACGCAGTTTTCTTATAAAACGTCTAACGACATTACGCCCCGCGGAAGACGGCAAATGAACAAAAATTGCATAATAAAGCGACAAATATAGATATCTATAATTCTATTTTTTCAAGTTATTATATACCTCCATCATGGTGTCAACAGATGACTTCCAATTGTAGTTCTCAACAACGTGAAGACGACCTTGTCTTCCCATCTCTTCTGCCATCTTGCAATCATTTAACAATAGAAGTATTTTTTCGGCTGCCGATGCTGCATCGTTCCGAGGAACGACAAAACCGGTGACTCCATCCTTTACAACCTCGCAAAAGCCGTCGGCGTCGGATACAACGACAGGCACGGCGCATGACATTGCCTCCACGGCAGCCACACCAAAACTCTCCCTGCGCGACAATGCAACAAAAACATCCATGCGAGATATAAATTCAGGAACTTTTTCATTGGCTATTCGTCCGGCAAATTCAACATCCCCAAGCACACCAAGTTCTTTACACAACGACTCTAAAGAGGGTTTTTCATTACCATCACCTGCTATTATGAGTTTTACTTTTTTATGTGGCAATGATTTTTTTACTAATGCAAAAGCATTTATCAATACATCAATACCATATACTGGAAGCAAAGTTTTCACCGTACCTATTACAATTTCGTCCTCACTGCGTGTAGTCTGCATCGGAGAGAACCGATCCACATCAACACCGAAAGGGGTAATGAAAGGCTCTTTGTCAGTATAAAGTTTAGTTTCTGTCGCCATGACATTACTTGTGGAAAGAACAGCATCGGCACAAGAAAGATTGTATTTCAACACCCAACGATGAAGTGGTGAAATGCGCGGAAAATAGTAAACATCGCTACCCCACATGGATATTACATATGGATGCTTGCCTACAAGTGCCCCCAGCAGTCCATAGCTCGATGCGTAATGTGCATGTACAATGTCAGGAGCAAACTTCTTTATGCTTTTCTTGATAAAACTTACTGTATTCAGGTATTTCAGTTTGCTCAACGAATTTCCTCCGCATTTTATCTTTGTCAGTGAGTTATAGGCAAATGAGACGCAGGTAACATTCTCTAATTTATCGTAAAATTCGATTCCCTTGTTACTGAGACTGAAAAGCATAATCTCTACTCCACGGGCAGCCAATGCTGTTACCCATCGTTGCGTATGTACATTGTCCGCATCGGACATCATATATAGTTTCATCGTGTAATCTCCTTTCCGCACCAATCTTGCGACAGCGCTTTTACAAAATCTCCATAAGTAACTTCACTCTTCGTTTTCGACTCGTTATATAGCCGCGAAATGAAAGAGTTGATTTCTGCAAAGGTACAACCTTTTTTGTGTAATAATAGCGCAATATAGGGTTTATATATAAAACGCCACACAAAAAAGAAGATTTTTGAATAATGCAAACGCACATCAATAAATCTGTTCAAGAAATGTATGTATATTTTCCCCGGAATATTATGCTTTTGTTGGAGAGATGTACCCACTTTGTGATATATCAGTGAATTGAGCACGCAGGCCATTTTCACCCCACTCTTCGCCATGCGTAACGAAAATTCAAAGTCTTCTTCACCGAAAAAGAAACGCTCTGTAAGCAGCTTCTTATCATCGTCGAGCATTGTGGCAGGCACCAAAAGCGCACAACCGGTAACAAAAGATATTTCAATAAATTCTCGTTCTTTAATTTCAGAAGCCTTGCAACGACCATAATAATATTTACGAAATCCATAGCGCAATACACCTCCGGCGTTCCATACAAGTTCTTTATCAAAAAAGAAATTTATCAATGGGGTGAGAACCTTATATTCGGGATGCTTTTCACGGAACCGGATGAGTTTTACAAGAAAGTCACTGTTCACCACCGTGTCGTTGTTCAAAAGCAGGATATTGTCGGGCAATGAGTTCATTGCCAAAGCTATAGCCTTGTTATTTCCTTTTGCAAAGCCATAATTCTCATTCAGGCTGTAGAGCAACATCTCGCCACATTCACAAGTGACACCATTCTCTGCACCCTCTGCCACCAACTTGTTTGAAATATTCTTCTGGGTCATCCATTGTGATATTTGCTCAACAGAGCCATCTAGTGAACCGTTATCGGTTACTATCACAAAAAAATCGCCATCGGCAACAAGCAGTGACTCCAAACATTCGATTGTCACAGCAGCACCTTTCCAATTCAATATAATTATAGCTGTTTTCATCTTCATTCATTCTTGGGTGAAATTTCTTTTTTTTGAGAGGAATCAGCAGTTCCAATCCCAAACTTTTTAAAAAACAGATATAGTATAAATATCCATGCAGGTACTTCGAGAAAAGGCAAATGGTAGAAATAGTACTCGAACCATCCCATTGTCAATATTCCCATGTAGAAAAAATAGACTAATGCAACAAAGAGACTCTTGGTGCGCATCAACCATACTTTCAGCATATACATCAAAGCTGAAAAGAAAAGAATCAACAATACAAATTCAATTATTGATGTATTCACATATATAGTTCCGAAGAATGCACGTACATTGGACCCTCGAATGCCATTATGAATAAAATGGGGATTAATAACCTCTACAAAATCGCCACCGCCGGTGAATGCTTTCAACAAATTTATCAGGCAAGCAAGAATAATGTAACTATCGGGGCGTTCAAGAATACCCATCTGTAAGTCCTGACTCCACCCGACTATTCCACTTATAAAATAATGAATGAAAATCTTGCAAATAAAATCGAAAATCACATCATATGAAGCAGCATCGTCGCCCTTTCCAATAAAAAGTGCAATTGTATAACTTACAATAAACACCGAAAATCCAAAAAATATAATTTTCAGCAAAAGCGACAAACGCAATTTCATTTTTCCGGTATAAAGACGCATGGCAAGACCGGCCATGGTAGGAATTATCACCCATGAGTTTACACCATACATAAAACTGACAATAAACATGGCAACAACCAAAAGTGCGTAATACCAATGTTTATTATCATATTTGTATATGTATAAAATAACCAGCGCATGTAACAAACGATGAAGGT
>JAFTTA010000254.1 GCA_017467015.1 Bacteroidaceae bacterium | reverse complement strand
TTTCGTGCCAAGCGACATTTACCGCCAGTGGAACTACATACAGCATATCACGGCCGGCAATGACGGCAGTCAGAACTATCAGGAGTTCAACGATGCGCGTTCTATCTTCTATGCCGATGCCGACTGGAGCAACGGTTACCCGGCAGCGACAGGCATAGGCACCGGTGCAGGAGGAATAATGGTCGAGCTATGTGCCACAAAAGGCTACAGCGCTCCCAACAAGCCCATCGACAACCCGTTGCAGATAGCAGCCCATAGCTACTCACAGAAAGTGCTTGACGGCAAGGTCGTGGAGATGTTGAACGAAAAGACAACGCCCAAATTCGAAAGGGCACGCATACTTGGCACTAAAATCTTCATATCGGGTACAGCCGCCATAAAGGGCGAGAGCAGCGACATGAGCAACGACACTGTAGAGCAGGCCTCAATAACAATGGAAATAATGAACAGGCTCATCGCCGCGGACAATATTCCGGTGGCAAACAACGGTGCGCAATATGAACTTCTGCGCGTGTATGTCAAGAGAGAAAGAGACATCCCTGCCACACGTTCCTACATGGAGGAACACTACCCTGCCGTTCCCAAACATTATCTTGTAGCAGACATATGCCGTCCCGAGCTTCTCATTGAGATTGAGGGTGTGGCACACATTTGAGTAGCATTCCCCACTCTACCTTTTTAAACCACAACAAACAGACACCTTTATGAAATTCAAAAAGACCATTCTGATGACAGCATTATCATTGGCTCTGTGCGGTTGCTCTACGCAACAGCCCAAGGAGCAGGGCAACCCGTTCTTCAGCGAGTTCGACACACCCCACGGCATTGCACCATTTGCCGACATTACCATAGAGCACTACCGCGAGGGCATACTCAAGGGCATGGAGGAGCAGAAAGCCGAGATTGAGGCAATAATCAACAATGCCGAAGAAGCGACATTCGAAAACACTATCGTTGCTTTGGACCAGAGCGGACAGTTGCTGCGCAAGGTACGCGGTACGTTCAGCCCGCTGTCGAGCAGCAACTCAAACGATGAGTTCAGAGCATTGCAGAAGGAGATGTCACCGCTATCATCGGCACACAACGATGACATTTACCTGAACGAGAAACTCTTTGCCCGCGTAAAGAGCGTGTACGACTCAAGAGAATCACTCAGCCTCACTGCCGAGCAGGCAAAGGTTCTCGAGAACATATATGACCGTTTCGTGAACAGCGGTGCCGAACTGAACGATGCCGAGAAGGCAAGACTGCGCGAGTTGAACAAGGAGATTTCAATGCTCCAGCTCGAGTTCTCGCAGAACCTGCTGCACGAGACAAACAACACATTCGTTGTTGCCGAGAGCCTTGATGAGCTGAAAGGATTGCCACAGGCCAACATTGACGCGGCTGCAAAGATGGCCGAGGAGAACGGTCAGCCGGGCAAGTGGATGTTCAATATGCAACGTCCCAGCTGCAACCCTGTGCTGCAGTATTGCGAGAACCGCGAACTGCGCCGGAAGGTATACGAGGCATACTACAACCGCGGCAATCAGGACAACGAGCATGACAGCAAGGAAATCTGTGCAAGGATTGTTGCATTGCGCCTTGAGAAGGCAAAGCTCATGGGATATGAGAACTATGCACAGATGGCACTCAAGGACCGTATGGCAAGCACCCCCGAGGCTGTGTACGACCTTCTGATGCAGGTATGGGAGCCAGCTGTTGCCAAGGCAAAGGAGGAGATTGAGGACATACGCGCT
>JAFTTA010000253.1 GCA_017467015.1 Bacteroidaceae bacterium | reverse complement strand
GGGTTCGGTGACAATGTCTACATTCTCGCCCAATTGGTTGATTATGATGTCTCGTTGTGTGGAGTTTGTGGCAATGGTTATCTTACCCGATAGACGAGATTCGTTTATCTGGCGCACAACGCGCTGTACCATAGATTCAACATCCCCCGAGGGTGATTGTAGCAGTGGTAGAAACTGCTTTGAACGTGCATTGTTTGATAATGGCCAAAGACGTTTGCCGGAACCTCCGGATAATAGTATTATTTGCATGGTATTTCTCTTTTTTATCTTTCAGCACGCATGGGACTCGATAGAAAGTCCTCGTATGCCGCTCTTATTCCATCTTCAAGTTCTGTCTTGTATCTCCATCCGAGTGATGCACTCTTTGATACGTCAAGTAGTTTGCGTGGTGTGCCGTTGGGTTTCGATGTGTCCCACAAAATTTTGCCTTTGTAGTCCACCACCTTTGCCACTAGCTCGGTTAGTGCTTTTATGGTTATCTCTTTGCCGGTGCCGGCATTGACTGTCTCGTTGCCGCTGTAGTTGTTCATGAGAAAAAGACAGAGGTCGGCAAGGTCGTCGACAAAGAGAAATTCGCGTAGTGGAGTACCGTCACCCCAGCAGGTCACTGTTGGTTGGTTGCTCTCTTTCGCCTCGTGGAAACGGCGTATAAGCGCCGGCAATACGTGGCTGTGAGTGGGGTGGTAGTTGTCGTTTGCGCCGTAAAGGTTAGTTGGCATCACGCTTATATAGTCTGTGCCGTATTGTCGGTTGAGATATTCGCAATATTTCAGTCCAGATATTTTGGCAAGTGCATATGCTTCGTTTGTTTGTTCAAGCGACGATGTCAGCAGACAGTTCTCTTTCATGGGTTGTGGTGCCAGTCGGGGATATATGCACGACGAACCCAAGAACAAAAGTTTTTTGCATCCACTCTGCCATGCTGCGTGTATCACGTTCATCTCCAATATCATGTTCTCGTACATGAAGTCGGCTGGTGCGTCGTTGTTGGCAACTATTCCACCCACTTTGGCTGCAGCAAGGAATACATATTCGGGTCGTTCTTCATTGAAGAAACGCTCCACCGCATCCTGACGACAGAGGTCGAGCTCTTTGTGTGTGCGTGTGACAATGTTTGTGTATCCGTTGCGTTGCAACTCGCGTACAATGGCAGAACCTACCATACCACGATGCCCGGCTACATATATTTTTGCGTTTTTCTCCATCATAGTCGGTGTTACTTTACAATGCCTTTTTCAAGATATTCGGCAAGGTTGGTACGTATGCGTTCACCTGCGCGCTCTACAGCCACTTTTGCCATATCGGCATCGACCATAATCTTCACCAACTGCTCGAATGAGGTCTTTGTGGGGTTCCATCCCAATTGCTTGCGTGCTTTTGTAGGGTCGCCCCAAAGGTTTACAACATCTGTGGGACGGAAGAAGTCGGGTGAGACCTCAATCAGCACTTTTCCTGTTGCTTTGTCTATTCCCTTTTCATCTATACCCTCGCCAACGAATTCAAGTTCTATGCCTACATGTTTGAATGCAAGGTAGCAGAAGTCGCGTACTGAATGTTGCTCACCTGTGGCAATTACAAAGTCCTCAGGTTTTTCGTTTTGCAAAATCAGCCACATACACTCAACGTAATCTTTGGCATAACCCCAGTCGCGTAGCGATGATAGGTTGCCAAGGTATAGTTTCTCTTGTTTGCCCTGCTTGATGCGGGCAGCCGCAAGGGTTATTTTGCGTGTGACGAATGTCTCGCCACGACGCTCGGATTCGTGGTTGAAGAGTATACCCGAGCAGCAGAACATGTTGTATGCTTCGCGGTACTCCTTTACAATCCAGAATCCATAGAGTTTTGCTACAGCATAGGGACTATAGGGATGGAACGGAGTCTCCTCGTTTTGTGGTACCTGTTCTACCTTGCCATAAAGTTCGGATGTGGATGCTTGGTAAATCTTGCAAGTGGATGCGAGTCCGCATTGGCGTACAGCTTCGAGTACTCGCAAAACGCCTGTAGCATCAACGTCAGCTGTAAATTCGGGGGCATCGAAACTTACTTGAACATGGCTTTGTGCTGCAAGGTTGTATATTTCGTCGGGACGCACTGAGCCTATTACTTTCAAAAGGCTCATGGAGTCGCCCATGTCTGCATAGTGTAGGTGGAATTTGGGATGACCTTCAAGATGGGCTATACGCTCGCGAAAATCAACCGATGAGCGTCTGATTGTGCCATGCACGTCATAGCCCTTATCCAAAAGAAATTCGGCAAGGAAAGAACCATCTTGTCCGGTTATTCCTGTTATTAATGCTGTCTTGGACATATGTTTGTTGTTTGTTTTTTGCAATTTATAGGTGCAAAGTTAATACAAAATCCTTGATGAACAATAATATTCTTTGTTTATAATTGCATTACGTCCTCTGGCTGAAATGGTATATATGGTCCATCTTTTACCTCGAAAAGCACTGTGCCACTCTCCAAAACTTCTAATGTATGCCATTGTCCTTTTTCGATATGTGCACCATAAATTCCTTTTAAAGGATTTATTTCTTTTTTCTCCGATATGCTGCCATCCTCATTGTAGAATATAACATTCATGCGTCCGCGTAATAATATATATGTTTCTGCAGTATTGCGGTGGCGATGTATGGGTAAAATTGTACCGGGTTCGAGAGCATTGAAAAGTCTTTGCGCTTTTGCATCAAGACTTTCGTGTAAATTGAAATTCATTC
>JAFTTA010000252.1 GCA_017467015.1 Bacteroidaceae bacterium | reverse complement strand
AGTCAAGGCTCTTGGCGCCAAAGTTATGAATATTCATTATGAGGCCTGCACCCATTTGCATAGGGCTGTGACACAGATAAAAGATGCAGGTATGCTGGCAGGTGTCACTCTTAATCCTTCGACTCCTGTGGTGTTGCTGAAAGATATTATAAACGAACTCGATCTGGTTCTTCTTATGAGTGTTAATCCCGGTTTTGGAGGTCAGAAGTTCATACCGCATACCATTAACAAAGTAAAAGAGCTTCGTGAACTGATAGAGGCAACCGGTTCAAAGGCTCTTATTGAGGTCGATGGTGGCGTTAATGTGGCTACGGGCAAGCTGCTTGCCGATGCCGGTTCCGATGTGCTTGTTGCCGGAAACGCCGTTTTCAAGGCTGAGAATCCCGAAGAGGTAATTTCTGCGTTGCGCAAATTGTAGCAATGTGGCAGGTGGTGATAACTTTTTAGGTAGTAACCCTCTTTTAAGGTTGGCTGTGCCCATGATGTTGGGCATAGCTGTTGCTGATGTGCTCAATGTTGATGTGGCTATTTGGCTCCATCTGTCGTTGTTTGCCTTGCTGCTGATGGTGGCAGGGCTTTTTATCGGGCGTCTCTCTCTGTTGTTTGGCGTTGGTGCGTTGTTGTCGATGTTTTCCATTGGCGCAACCCTCATGAGTACGGATGATGGTTACTCGATACCACAATGGAATGAGACAAAAGGTGAATATTCGGCTGTTTTTATTGAGACGCCGCATATGGGCGATAAGACGGTGAAAGCGCCTGTCATGCTCACGCGGCTGGATGGCGACACGGTAGGTGCCCGTAGTAGTGGGGTGGCATATCTCTATATTGCAAATTGTGTAGATGCGGAAAATTTGAAAATAGGAGAATGTATCTCTTTTGCCGGTAAGGTGAAAAATCCCCAAAATGCAGGTAATCCTGCCGAGTTTGACATGGAGCGATACCTCTATGTTAAAGGGGTTACAGGTACGGCTTATTTACCCGTTGGAGCTTGGCGTAAGGAGGGTGTTGCTCACATGACACTGCGTATGCGTGCCCTCGCATTGCGCGAAAAGGTGGTACACATGTATGTGGATATGGGTTTCGATGAAGATGTTGCGGCTGTTTTGCGGGCTTTGACAATTGGCGATAAAAGCGAACTTACAAGTGAGATAACAGAGACCTTTTCATCAGTTGGCGCGAGTCATATTTTGGCGCTGTCGGGATTGCATCTTGGTATTTTTTATATGATTCTTTCTGTGCTGCTCCCGATGTGGCGTAATAAGCGTGCGTTTACTTTGTTGCGCGAATTGCTAATTTTGATGATAATATGGTCATTTGTCTTTGTGGCGGGTCTGTCGGCGTCTTTGACGCGTGCCGCATTGCTCTTTACGATTTTTTCATTCGGCCGATGTCTGCGTCGCGATGCATCTTCGCTTAATTCACTTGCTCTTGCCGCAATTGTGATGTTGTTGTTCTCTCCACGCTCGCTTTTCGATGTGAGTTTTCAGCTCTCGTTTGCAGCGGTTTTTTCAATCTTGTTGCTACGTCCGTCGTTGCGTAGATTACTTGCTGCGGATAGGTATGGAAAAGTGTATGGCTATGTGGCTGATGTAGTAACGCTTTCCATCGCTGCTCAAATTGGTACATTCCCGTTCGTGTGGTACTATTTTGGCACGTTTCCTCTCTACTTCCTTTTTACTAATATGCTTGTTGTTCCTGTGGCGTTTATTATAATGTCTCTTGCTGTGCTTCTGTGGCTCTCTTCGCCGATAACTTACCTGGCAACTGCTGTTGCGTGGTTTTTGAATGTGCTTGTCGGTGGTATGAATGAAGCTCTTCGCCTTCTGGAGCAGTTGCCGTTAGCTTCTATCGAACTGCCTTATATTGATGCTGTTGGCGCATGGTTAGTGGCGTTTTCTTTGTTGCTGTGTGGCTATATATGTCTGAGATTTAAGTTTGTTGCGATTTTCGCCTTTTTGGGGTCACTGCTGTTTGTTGGCATGTGGTTGGCGCGGCTTGGCAATGTAGAGCACGACAGATACATGTTGTTCTATAATAGCAGGCAGTTCCCTGCTGTTCATTTTGTGCACTCGCGCGATACTTCATATTTGCTATCTACAATGGAGAGGCGTTTTGCTGATGTAGGTTATATTACTGAGCCTTATATCAGAAGACACTCTTTTGCAGAGCCTCGGTGGGTGTGTGGCGATTATAGCGATGCTCGTTTCTCATATACTTCGGGTATTGTTAATTTTTGTAATCGCAGTATGAAACTTTTGAGAGATGCTTCTTGGCAGGAGGATTCTGTGGCACACCCTGTCGATGTACTGTTTCTATGCAAGGGCTTTAAAGGTGCTATGGAAAAGGTGCTTGTAAAGTATCCGACAAAATGGGTGCTTATGGATGCGGGACTACATGCCATGAGTCGCAAACGTGTGGCAAAAGAGTGTAGTGCGCTTGGGGTTGCATGTTTCGATTTGTCGCAGTCGGGTGCAATGTTTTTTCATTGTGTAAGAGATGAATTTGCACCTTGCTTTGTGAAACGTTGATATATTCTTTTAAAATGTTGTATATTCGCATAAAGTTAGCCATTTGTTTTGCATTGGCTGTTTAACATTATAATCTATGCTTGATAATTTACTTAATAATGAGAAGGTGGAGGCTATTAAATCTCTTCTTAGTGATGGAAATGATTTTGTAATTCTCACTCACAGTCGTCCCGATGGCGATGCTATGGGTTCGTCGTTGGCTTTGTTGCACTTCCTCAAATCGTGTGGCAAGAGTGCTACTGTCATACTGCCAAATGAATATCCTCCTTTCCTGTCTTGGTTGCCGGGTATCGCCGATGTGGTTTTGTACAATAAAATGTCGGAGCATGCCGATAATCTTATGCGCAAGGCTGCTGCTTTCTTTTGTCTCGATTTTAACAACCTTTCTCGTATAGAAGATGCGGGCAAGGTGGTTGAGACGCTTCCTGCCAAAAGAGTGCTTATAGATCACCATCTCGACCCTGCTCCTGATTTCCATATATCGGTTTCTCATCCCGAGGCTTGCTCCACTTGTGAACTGCTTTTCAGAGTGTTGTGGCAAATAGGTGGTTCGGATGCTGTAACAAAAGAGATAGCCGAGTGTCTCTATACCGGCATAATGACCGACACAGGTAATTTTGCGTACGCGTCGAGCCGTAAGGAGGTTTATTATATCATTGCCGAACTCATCTCAAAGGGTATTGACAAAGATTTGATATATCGCAAGGTCTTCTATAACCATTCATTTGGACGCATGAGGCTGATGGGGTATATGATGCACGAGAAATTGCAATATTTCCCTAAACGGAATGCTGCTCTCATTACACTTAGCTTCGACGAGATGCGTCGTTTCAATTGTGCCAAGGGCGATACTGAGGGTTTTGTGAATATGCCTTTGCAAATAAAAGGTGTGCGCTTCACCTGCTTCATGCGCGAGGAACTGCCGGGAAAGATAAATATCTCTTTGCGCAGTGTTGGCGATTTCCCTTGCAACAAGGTGGCTGAAAGATTTTTCGGTGGCGGTGGTCACAAAAATGCTTCGGGAGGTGAGGTGCGCGGTTCTATGAGTGTTGCGGTGGACCTTTTCATGCAGGCGCTTGAGAGTTTCTCGTCTGAACTAATAATGTAGCTTTAGAAAGACTTGTGAGATTGTTGTTGTATTTCTATTTGTCATAGCTGACGTAGTGGAAGTGTAACTCTCTCTCTTTATTCCTTGTTAACTATATAAAAAAGGCGGACACTTTTGTGATGAAGTGTCCGCCTTTTTTATTATGGTAGATTATTAATCTTATTTCTTCAAAGCCTCGTCTGCTTTTGTTTGGGGAAGAATCTCCTCAGCAAACATGTAAGCGCCGGTCTTGGGTGATTTTACCATTCTAACCACCTTAACAAATTTCTCTTTGTTACCGGTCTGAAGTGTTGCAACTGCTTTCTTTGCCATAGTCTGTTATTACTTAATTTCTTTGTGTACTGTTACTTTCTTCAAATAAGGGTTGTATTTTTTCAACTCCAAACGCTCAGTTGTGTTTTTGCGGTTTTTTGTAGTAATGTAACGTGACATACCGGGAACACCACTGTTTTTCTGCTCTGTACATTCAAGGATAACTTGAACGCGGTTTCCTTTTACTTTCTTAGCCATAATCTTACTCCTTTACTTTAAAAGTCAAGAACTTTGATATCTTTCCATGCTACATAGCCTTTGCTTACAGCTTCTTTGAGAGCTGCATCAAGACCTACACGGTTGATAATTCTTAAACCCGCTGCACTCACGCGCAACTGAATCCAACAATCTTCTTCTACATAGAAGAATTTTTTAATGAACAAGTTCACGTTGAAAAGACGCTTTGTTCT
>JAFTTA010000251.1 GCA_017467015.1 Bacteroidaceae bacterium | reverse complement strand
GCCCCGATGCTTCGTCGCTACCCTCTCCGCTTTGTGAAAGTTGTATTATGGTGAGTTCCACTAGAAGGCGTTTATTGCGACTTGTGCGGTAGTTCATGTCGCAGTCGTTGCACAGTTTTATTGCTTGGAAAAGGAATTTCGGAGTGCAGTTTGCTGCTTGAGCAATGTATCTTTTCTTGAGTTCTTCGCCACATTCAAGCAGTGGATGGGTGGCTGCGTCGCATGCTACAAGCAGGTCGCGGAAGTGCGATGCAAGTCCGCTTATGAATATGTTGCCCTCGAAGCCTTTGCTCAGCACCTCGTTGAATAGCAATAGCAACTGTGATGTTTTTCCGGCAAGTATGTTGTCGGTGAACTTGAAATAGTAGTCGTAGTCGAGTATATTAAGGCTTGATATTACTTTTTCGTATGTGAGGTTGCCACGGGTGAAACTGCTCATTTGGTCGAAGAGCGACAAAGCGTCGCGCATGCAACCGTCCGACTTCTGTGCAATGATACGTAGTGCATCATATTCGCTCTGTATACCCTCTTTCTCGGCAATGTTTTTCAGATGGTCTATGATGTCGTTGTTCTCAATACGGCTGAAATCATATATCTGACAGCGCGACAATATGGTTGGGAGAATTTTATGTTTCTCAGTGGTGGCAAGAATGAATATGGCATGTGCCGGTGGTTCTTCAAGGGTTTTGAGAAATGCGTTGAAAGCAGCCTGCGACAGCATGTGCACCTCGTCTATGATGTACACTTTGTATCGTCCAACTTGAGGCGGTATGCGCACCTGCTCGTTGAGCCCACGGATATCATCTACGGAGTTGTTGCTTGCTGCGTCAAGTTCATATATGGTGAACGAGCGTTGCTGGTTGAACGATTGGCACGACTCGCAAGCGTTGCAAGGTTCGCCATCGGCTGTGGGATGTTCGCAGTTGATGGTCTTTGCAAAAATACGTGCACAAGTGGTTTTTCCTACACCTCGCGGTCCGCAGAAAAGATATGCATGAGCAAGTTTGCCGGTGTGTATGGCATTCTTAAGAGTCGTTGTTAGTGACTTTTGCGCCACCACCGATTCAAAGGTGTCGGGGCGATATTTTCGTGCGGATACAATGTAGTTTTCCATGAGATGTCTGTTTTTGCTGTTACGCGCTTCTTGCATAGTGCGAAAATACTCAATTTTTTCGGGAAAACCTGTCTGTTTTTACAAAAATAGCTCTGTGTCATACAAAAAATATTTAAGCCTATGTTTTTGAATATATTTTTTATTACCTTTGAGATAAATTGTAAAATGTGATTGCGCACAATCTGCGTAGGTAAGGCAACAAGTTGTGCTTCCGCGGCTTTGTGAGTTCGCCATTAGAATATAAATATAAATTTATGAATGATAGTATAGCTCAGTTAGGTGTTTGGATTTCAAAGCATAAGTATCTTTTTGTAACCATTGCTTTTCTTGTGATAATTGTTTTTCTCGACGAGAACAATATGATGAAGCATATTCAGAATCAGCGCGAGATTGCGGCTCTTGAATCGGAAAAGACAGAGTTGCAAGAGCAGTATGACGAATTGACAAGCAAGCTCGAAGAACTTGAAGCCGATCCGGTGCTCATAGAGAAAATTGCCCGCGAGCGATACGGGATGCATAAGGCAGACGAAGAGATTTTTATTTTTGATTATTGATTTTTACCGATAAATATGAAAATCAAAGGATTGTTGACTATGTTGGGAGCACTGCTGATACTTGCAGGTGCTATGCTGAAATTCTCTTTCAGCAACGAGGCATCATACATTTATGCCATAGGAGCAGTACTCTTTGCTGTGATGCAGTTTTTGGGTCGAGTGCGTGGTGGCAGTATAGCTTTGCGCAGGCTTGTAGCCATGCAGACGCTTGGTGCCGTGGCACTTATCGTTGCGGCAGTGTTGATGTTTACACACCGACACAACGAATGGATTATTGCCATGACCATAGGAGCTTTGTTGCAACTCTACACTTCGTTCCGTATTCCGCACGAAATGGATAATTGATATTCATCTGTTACTGTTGTATGACAGATGTTACCAACCTATTGTTTGTTATAAAATAATAAGAATCATGGATAAACCGGCTCAATATATTCAATGCATAGAGATAGATTCTCTGTGGAACAATCGCAAACATATCTTGTGGAAGTTGCGCCCCGATGTGAACATCCTCAGTGGCAGCAACGGGCTTGGTAAGAGCACCATTATAAATCGTTCGGCGACACAGCTCGATGTGCTTCGCACTCATCGCCTTAGCGCATCGCCCGAGGATGGGGTGCGTTTCGTGTTCTATCCCGAAGATGCAAATATCATTCACTTCGATGTTATACGCAGTATTGACCGCCCCGTGCTCAACAGTGAACTGCTTGAGAAAATGTCCGATGTAAATGTACGCACGGAACTCGATTGGCAACTATATCAGTTGCAACGTCGTTATCTTAACTATCAGGTGAACATCGGCAACCGCATTATTCAAATGCTGACGTCCGGCACAGCCGAAGGACAACATAAGGCAGGCGAGCTTTCCAAACCAAAAAAACTTTTCCAAGATCTAATTGATGAACTTTTTAGCGAGACGGGGAAGACCATTGTGCGCGACAGCAACGAAATTGCTTTCATGCAATATGGCGAAAAAATTACCCCCTATATGCTTTCATCCGGCGAGAAACAGTTGCTTGTTATTCTTCTCACTGCTCTAGTACAGGATGGACGTCCTGGAACACTTTTTATGGATGAACCGGAAATATCACTCCATATAGAGTGGCAACAAAGGCTCATCTCATTAATCCGCAGTCTGAACCCCAATGTGCAGATAATCCTCTGTACTCACTCTCCGGCCATCATAATGGATGGTTGGGTGGATGCTGTGACAGAGATTGCCGACATTACACAATAGCCAGAAATGAATGGCTGTTCTCTAATTTTGCTCATCTCTATTAGGACAGTTAAAACATCACTACTATGAAACCAAAGCCACTGACGCAATATCTCAATTCCGACTTTGTTAGGGCGGCGAATGCCTTGCGCCCGAAGAAAGCACGTCATCGCATAGTGGCATACGTCGAGAGCTATGACGATATATATTTTTGGCGCTCATTGTTCGACGAATTTGAAGACGATAAAATTCATTTCGAGGTGATGCTCCCGGCACGTACAAACCTCTCCAAAGGCAAGAAGCAGGCAATGATGAATATGCTTGGCTCTGCTTTCGGTAAAAATATGATAGCTTGTGTTGATAGCGACTACGACTTTTTGTTGCAAGGGGCGACAGATACATCACGCCGTATGTTGGCGAGTCCCTACATATTGCACACCTATGCCTATGCCATCGAGAACTATCAGTGCTATGCCGAGAGCCTACATCAGGTGTGTGTGCAAAGCACACTTAACGACACCCAATTGTTGGATGTTGTCGAATTTATGAAGATGTATTCTCGTATATGTTATCCTCTTTTCGTGTGGAATATAATGCTCTATCGTGCTCATGACTTGACCACCATGCCAATGCTTAAATTTTGCGAGATAGTGCGTTTGAGCTCATTTAGCATTGGCCGCCCCGAGATATCTCTTAAACAACTCAATCAGCGGGTACAGCACAATGTTTCGATGTTGAACCGTCGTCGTCCCGACCTTGCAGGAAAGCTATCTGCACTTAAAAAAGAACTTGTTGCTTTGGGTGTAACCGAAGAGGATACATATCTCTATATACAAGGTCATCACATTATGAATGCAGTGGTGCTTCGCATCCTCTCACCCCTCTGCCGCAGTCTGCGTCACGCACGCGAAGAGGAGATACAACGTTTGGCGTATCACAGGGTACAGTACACGAATGAGATTGCTGCCTATCGCAACAGTCAGTGCGATGTGTTGCTGGCACTGCGCAAGAATATCAATTATAAGAATATGGCACTTTACGAGAGGCTTAGAGAGGATGTTCGTCGCCTGCTCGACGATATCAAGAGTG
>JAFTTA010000250.1 GCA_017467015.1 Bacteroidaceae bacterium | reverse complement strand
GCACACTCTTTTAAGGCAATGTACTCAGCGGAACGACGACGTAAATCGGGATATACACATCCTTGAACAATAGGGAAGAGTGCCTGCTCATAACCATACATAGGCTCTGTTTCGGCAAGACGTGCTATGCATCTGTCAAGCCATCTGTGCGTTAGCTCCATTGAGCGTTTGGCATAGTTGTAGTCTGAATCTCCGGGAGGACATTCGTCGAATGCCATCATTATATCAGCGCCAATGGTTCTTTCTATATCCATCACTCTTTCAGGCGAGAAGAAGTGCTTCGAGCCGTCTATGTGTGAACGAAATTCCACACCCTCTTCACGTAATTTACGTATCTCTTTGAGCGAGAAAACCTGAAAGCCACCACTGTCGGTCAATATTGGGCGTTCCCAACTATTGAATTTGTGTAACCCTCCGGCATTTTTTAGAACATCAAGCCCCGGACGAAGATATAGATGATATGTGTTGCCTAATATTATTTGTGCTTTTATGTCGCTTTTGAGTTCAGGCATTTGTACAGCCTTAACCGAGCCGACCGTACCCACAGGCATAAAAATGGGGGTCTCTATGTCGCCATGTGCAGTGTGGAGTAAGCCGGCACGTGCATTTGAACCGCTGTCAGTGTGCAATAAATCAAATTTCACTTTCTATAAGATTTATCGGGTTCTTAACCTTTGTATCCAATAACGCAATGTCGAACACTTCGAACACATCTGTAACGTAGTGGAATTCAAGACCTTTTAAGTATATCTCGGGAATTTCTTCTATGTCGCGTTTGTTCTCGGCGCATAGAATAATTTCTTTGATACCTGCTCGTTTTGCTGCCAATATTTTCTCTTTTATTCCACCAACAGGAAGTACTTTTCCTCGGAGTGTTATTTCGCCTGTCATTGCAATGTTCTCTTTCACGCTACGTTGGGTGAATGCAGATGCAATCGCTGTTGCCATAGTTATGCCTGCCGATGGGCCATCTTTGGGTATTGCTCCTTCGGGGACGTGTAAGTGTATATTCCAATTGTCGAACACTTCCATTGGAATATTAAGTTTGTCGGCATGTGCCTTTACATATTCCAGTGCCAACATTGCAGACTCTTTCATTACATCGCCAAGGTTTCCGGTGAGGGTTAGTTTTCCCTCTTTACTGCGACTGAGACTGGTTTCTATATAGAGTATTTCGCCTCCTACCGCAGTCCAAGCCAGACCAACTACAACGCCGGCGTAATCATTTCCTTGGTATTTCTCGCGTGAGTACTCTTGTTTTCCAAGCAGCTCTTTGAGGTGCTCGGGTTTTATCTCAGAGTATTTAGCGTCGTCGTCCGAAGCGCATTTGAATGCTATACGACGAAATATTTTACCAATCTTCTTTTTAAGTTCACGTACACCCGATTCACGAGTATAATCTTCTATTATTCTCTCTATGGCTTCGTCGGTGATGGTTATATTGTCATCTTTCAAACCACATTCTTTCATCTCGTCGGGGATGAGGTGACGACGTGCAATCTCTATTTTTTCCTCTGTGAGGTATCCGCTTACTTCGATAAGTTCCATGCGGTCGAGCAGAGGACCGGGGATGGTATTCAAGTCATTTGCAGTTGCAATGAACATAACCTTTGACAAGTCGTAGTCAAAGTCGAGGAAATTGTCGTGGAATGCATTGTTCTGTTCGGGATCGAGTACTTCCAACAAAGCGCTTGCCGGATTGCCATGAGCGGAGTCGTGTCCCACCTTGTCTATTTCATCAAGTACAAAGACGGGGTTTCCTGTGCCGGCTTTCATCATTCCTTTTAGGATTCGTCCGGGCATCGCGCCTATGTATG
>JAFTTA010000249.1 GCA_017467015.1 Bacteroidaceae bacterium | reverse complement strand
CATACCTTGTATCAATTGGATGAGGTTGCTCTGGTCTTTTGCCGATTGGTTGAAGCGCTTGATGTCGAGTTCGCGGCGCATCTTCATGAATAACATTATCCACAGTACGTGCAGTATGTTGCCGAAGAGGAACAATGTGAGTATGTGCCAATTGTAATATGCAAGCACTGCTGCAAAGATGAAGAAGTTTACAGCAGAGAACATTATGTTAAAGGAATTATTCATCAGGAATCCCTTTATTCTGCTGTAATCTCCCATGCGCTGCATAATGTCTCCCACCATTTTTGTGTCGAAGAAGCGCAAGGGTAGCCTCATCAGTTTCATCAGAAAGTCCGAAATAAGGGCTATGTCTATGCGGGCATTCATGTGTAGCATTATCCAGCTTCTGATGAATCCCACAAGCAGTTGCGACACAAATAACACAAGTTGTGCTATGAGTACAAGGGTAATAAAGCCGAGGTTGGCATTCTTTATTCCTACATCGACTATGGCTTGCGTAAGGAATGGGAAAGCCATTTGCAAGCAGCTGCCGAGTACCATGCCCAGAATCAACTGGGCAAACTGTTGTTTGTAAGGCAGAAAGTAACGGGCAAAATGGAGCAGGTCGCGGTTGGCTCTGCTTTCGGGTTCGTCGGCAATATTCTTGAAGTCGGGAGTGGGTGTAAGCACCAATGCTGTACCGCACGACTTTCCGCCGCTGTGCGTGGAAATCCAGCATTTCTTCATTGCCTCTTCCTCGCAAACAATCTTTTTGCTGCCCGGGTCGGCTATGTAGAATTGCGACTTGCCGTTTTTTCTGTTCTTTATCTTATAGCACACTACAAAATGATTCTGATTCCAATGCAATATACATGGCAATGGAACATCGTCTATAAGTTGTTCCAATGTTATTTTAACACCGATGCTTCTTAGGCCTATTGTCTCGGCTGCATCGCTTATGCCCAACATGGATACACCTTCGCGGGTGATGAAACATTTATCCCTCAATGTTGACAATGAGTAATACTTTCCATAGTGTTTGGCTATCATCTGAAGGCAGGTGGGACCACAGTCTTTCCTGTCGAATTGTATGTAATGTTGGAATCGTTTTATCATGTGTTTGGGTTTATGTTGCAATTATTTTATTCTTTTAGTGTCTGTCCTCGGGCTTGTTTGGGTCGTTTACAATGTGCAGAGGCACAAGCTCTATGTAGTCAACAATCAAGTACGTACGCCCTGCATAATTCTCCTCACCTTTAGGTACTCCCAAATATCTGAACCTTAACCAATGGTCGCCCTCAGTGAGGTGCTGCTTAT
Source organism: Bacteroidaceae bacterium (assembly GCA_017467015.1). Taxonomy (GTDB): domain Bacteria; phylum Bacteroidota; class Bacteroidia; order Bacteroidales; family Bacteroidaceae; genus HGM04593. The sequence goes on along the minus strand of JAFTTA010000249.1, from coordinate 4,151 downwards.
GTATTATCTTGCGCAGTTGGGAGCAATTCATTCTTGCATTGACTTTTCCCGTTGCGTAGCTATTAGTCATGTAGCAGTCAGGGCCTTTCATCCATCCGCGGTTGCGCATCTGCTTGTCGTTCTCTACTCCATTGTCGAGTGTTTCGCTGTCATTTACCCAGCCAATCATAGGATCGTAGGCATCGGGTACTACCAGTATTGGGTTGCCACATACCTTATTGTCGAAATAGAGCTGATATTTTGCCTTTGACTCTGCTGTGCCGGTCTGATTGTGTCCCTCTATGCTGATTCGCACCTCGTATGTTCGTGAGGGAACCGGTGGCAATTTGAATGAGAAATCATAGTTTTCCGAAAGTATCATAAAGTCACATAGGTATCCCGAACCTGTTAGATAATTGATACGGCTATTCTCCACATGATGCTTTACTCTTTTATCGAAAAAATATGGCGGGAACTCTACCATTTCATTCAGCCAATAATTGTTGCTCGACAGTTCGGGAAACAGCATCGTTGTGAAGTCGAAACGCATACGCTCGTTGAGTATATTGCCTGCCATCTCGTCCTCGTTGTATATGAGTATCTTGTCTATTGGGTGTATAATTCCGTTGCCTGCATTGGGGTTGAAGCAGGCATAGCGCTCGTCCATCGTCATAAATTCCGTCAGTTCTATGATGCGGACATTGGTGTGCTTGCGCATCTCGAAATTGTTTGGGACCTTGCGCTTCGACCAGTTGAGGTAGATGTTATGTCCGTCGGTGGTGCTCATGGGCTTCAGCGCCTTGACGATTGTGTTCTGCATAGTGACATAGTAGTTGTAGAGGTCGAACCCCGGTATATAGTAATCGTCGAATGTCTCTCCTGCTACTGACCTCGAAGGGACAACTCTGTTGTATGCAATCTCGCCCTCTACAAAGTGGTATGCGACGAATTTGTAGAGGGCATTCTTAGGACTTTTAGGATTATCCCTGTCCTCTGTGCCGTACCATTTTTCGGCAAATGCCTTAAGGTCGTCGAGGGTGTAGATGCCGTTTTCGTTGAATACTTCGTTGGGTTCTATAAAGGCGGTGAACTTTATGTATCTGTTGCGTCCAACGTTGTAGTACTCCTGCAATTTGTCCTTGAACTCCTCGCTGTCGAGGTGCTGTCTTTCCGATACAGCATCGCCGAAGCCTGTCGCTGCAATGGCACTGTGGAATATGCTGAAAAACCCATGCTCGGCTATCTGCATTGCCACAGTGACGCTTTTAGTATTTATTGGTTTGTCAATCAAATGAATAACGCCATTCTCTACATCGTAGTCGCCGCCGATTATTGCCGAACAGTTGTTTATCATTATGTAGAAGCGCTCGTCAACGACCTTGTAGCTTATTGCCAATGCCCTGTCGTTGAAGTTCCATTTGCCGATGGAGCCTTCGCCAAAGTCGGCCATGCGGTAGTTCCTTTCTATCAGGTGCATGCGGGCAATGACATTTGCCATAGAGTCGGTGAGTTCGTCAACGAAGGGCGAGGTTATTCCTGTCCATATTGGCTTCTCGGTCTCCTTTGTTGTCCAGTAGATGCTGTCCTGCTCGGCAACGAACTGTTCCAGCGATGTATTATCGGGCAGGAAGAGTGTGTATTGCCCGTAGGTGGAGAGCAGTCCGAAGAGGTTAGCACGCTTCAGCAGATTTATAAAATGGGAGTGGGTGTCGCTCCTTTTCAGCAAAAAGTCCGCCATCGTTTCGCCTGTGAAGGTAAAGCGGTTGCTCCTGTCGATGTCGTCGGTGCATGCGATGATTGACAGAATTATTGCGAGTATGTAGAGTATTCGTTTCATCGTATTTTCAGCATTGATGAGTGATATTCTCTCGGCAATACAAGTACTGCCGAGAGAATATGTTTATCCATTATTTTAACAATTCGATTCTTTCACAAGGACGTTCGGGCTTTTCTTGTAAGGGATATCCATTTTGATAATAACAGCCAGCACCATAGAATGGAATTCCGTTATGATCGACACCTGATCGTATATCGCAATACCCCAATTTTGAACAATCCAATTCAACGCTTGAACCACCAAATTCAGCGGGGCACTGTACTGTACATACTGCTGAACGTTCAGGTTCATAACCTCCGCGAATTTTCTTCATTTCATTGTTTGTCAACTTTGTTGCATCTCTCAACACGATTTTTTTAATCTGTTTCATAAGACTTAAGTTTTAATAATTAATAATAAAATGATTACACAATACAAACTTATTGTTTGTATATATCTTCTATCAATGCTATATATTTTTCTCGCATCTGTGACAAGGAATATTTCTCTTGCGCATATTTCTTTGCATTGGCAGATAGTTCTTCTGTTTTCTCTTTTGGCAAAGATAATGCATTTTGTATCGTTTCGGTCAGCGATGCAATAAATTCTTTATCGTCCTTACGATTGCCAATTTTAGCAACAAGAGCATTTTCATTATCATGGAACATATCTGTCAAACCTTGACTATCGGTAGATATTACCAACATACCCAACATCAGCATTTCTATTCCAGAATAACTGCATTGTTCGTTGTAAGATGGCAGTATGCCTATGTCGGCTGCACGATACCAGTCGACAATATTGCTTTGTTTGATGTAGCCTGTGAATATTACACGCGACAATGCTGTTGGCATCAGTTTGGTGTATTCTTCGATATTAGGGTTCTTGCCTATTATCACAAGGCGTATATTCCGTTCCTTTTGATACACATTCTCAAAGGCTTGAAACAGTTGGTATAGTCCCTTCACGGGATGTTGCCTACCGGTGAATACTATTATCTTTTCATTTTCTGCAAGTCCGAGCTTCTGACGCAATTCATTGCGAGTTTGAGTGCAATTGTTTGTACGTTGCTGCCATGCGTTGCATATTGCATATAGTTTTTCCTTTGGTACATCATAAAATTCGTGTACAAATTCTCGGAACTCTTCTGTCAGGCATATTACGGCATCTACCAAGCGATACATTCTTTTCTCTTCGTGGTAGTAGTCGCGTATGAATTTCAGCTTTTCTCTGTTTGCGGTCGGCAATCGTTTCAGTGTTATGAGTTTCCTTAATGCTTCGCGGTCGCCGTTCAACGGTGCTGCCCATCCCTGGTCGTGTATGGCAAATGTGAATTTTGAACGTGGAAAATTTCGTTTCAACGAGCGCAGTATCTTTTCACAGGGTGAGTGGTTAACCATAAAAAGGTTCTCCCTGCTATCTTTGATGTGCAGTTTGAGTATAGAAGAGTACACCGGTGCATAGTTAAAGAAATATTTGTCTGCCAATGGCGGGAAACAGTAATATGTTATTCCGTTGTGGTTCAATATGCAGAATTCTTTCGATTCGTCGTAATTGAAATATACTACATTCAGGCGGGTATCTTTCAAGCCTGCAAGGCAGTTAAGCAATTGGCGCATATATGAGCCTACGCCGTTTTGCTTTGAGCTGAGATATTCATCAAATATGTATATGTTTTTCATAGTCCTATATATGCTTTGTTATTAAATATCCTGCAAGTCCTTTTGACAACGAAAGGTTGTTTAAAGAAAATTTTATGTCGGTTTTAACAATCTCCTCTAATGGGAATTTATATACATCGCTTGCACCGTTCAGAACTTCTCTGAACATTGCCTGTAAGTTGCTGAATTCTTCGGATGTTGCGTTATTTTCTGAATATTCATTTATTTTTGAAATAAGGTCTATTATATACATTCTGTCAAAGACCTGCTTGCCACAGCGATTGGCACCTTGTATGTGTGCAACTATATAGTGCAACCATCCGTATATTCCATGTTCAAGGCTTAAATCATCGACGCGTCTTATATCACAGGACATCAGCTTCTTGTCTATTTCTGTGCAAATATCGGCACCGCAACCGGGCATATATCCTTTCTGTATGAGATATTCTATTCCCCAACCAATACCAGTGAGGCCATTAGAGAATGATAAGGGAGAGATATTTGTCATATTGTTAAGCACCTGATTCATTAGGAAGTCTGCCACTTCCTCTATTGCTTTATGTTTGGTTTTGCGCGAATAGGTTATCAGTGATAGTATTATTCCCATTTTACCATCAAACAATCCAATGTCGCTCATTCCTATTGAATCGACAATCAGTTTATGAAGAGCGCGTTGCTCTTTAGTGAATTCTGTT
>JAFTTA010000248.1 GCA_017467015.1 Bacteroidaceae bacterium | reverse complement strand
GCAGCTCGCGTAACAGCCGACAAAGAGGGCTACAAGAGCTTCATCATCCCCGACAATGTAGGCGGTCGTTTCTCTGTCCTCACACCTGTAGGCCTGCTCCCCATCGCAGTAGCCGGCTTCGACATCGAAGCACTCGTCAATGGCGCACAGGATATGGAAAAGGCAACAGCCCCCTCTGTACCCTTTACAGAGAACATTGCAGCAATGTACGCAGCTACACGCAACGCTCTCTACGAAGCAGGCAAAAAAATAGAAATCCTCGTTAACTACCAGCCTAAACTTCACTTCACATCAGAGTGGTGGAAACAGCTCTACGGCGAGTCTGAAGGCAAAGAGAACAAAGGTATCTTCCCCGCATCTGTAGACTTCACAACAGACCTTCACTCAATGGGTCAGTGGATTCAAGAAGGCGAGCGCACCATCTTCGAGACAGTACTCTCAATCGAAGAGCCCAACAGTTCACTCACTGTTCCCTCTGACGAGGAGAACCTCGACGGACTCAACTTCCTCGCAGGCAAACACGTTGACGAAGTGAACAAGATGGCAGAACTCGGTACACAACTTGCACATGTTGACGGTGGCGTGCCCAACATCCGCATCAGCATCCCCAAACTCAACGAGTACTATCTTGGTCAGCTCATATATTTCTTTGAGATTGGTTGTGGCATCAGCGGATATGTTCTCGGTGTGAACCCCTTCAACCAGCCCGGTGTTGAGGCATACAAAAAGAATATGTTTGCATTGCTCGACAAACCCGGTTACGAGGAGGAGAGCAAAGCTATCCGCGCAAGACTCTGATTACATGACAAAAATCATTGAAAAGATAGAACAGTATATGCAACTGCAAGGCTATGAAGCCTTGCAGTTGCGTGCTGTATTGTTCGACATGGACGGCGTACTTTTCGACTCCATGCCCTACCATGCAAGGGCATGGTCACAAGTGATGCAAGAGGCAGGATACGATTTCGGCCCCACCGACGTATACATGAACGAAGGACGCACAGGCAGCAGCACTATAACAACAGCCAGCCTTGCTCAACGAGGCACCGTTCCCACACAAGAGGAGATAGACCGACTATGCAAAGCTAAGTGCGACCTGTTTGCCACATACCCCGAAACTCCCCGCATGCCCGGAGCATTGGAACTTGTGCAACAGGTAAAATCGTGCGGACTGACCCCTATGATAGTAACAGGTTCGGGCACTCCTACCCTGCTCAATCGCATACAAGAGAATTTTCCATCACTATTTGAACCCAACCATATAATCACCAGTTTCAATGTAAAACGAGGCAAGCCCTACCCCGACCCTTACCTGTTGGCACTAGAGCGCGGAGGTTTCCGTCCCGACGAAGCCATAGTTGTGGAAAATGCACCACTTGGTGTTCAAGCAGGCGTAGCAGCCGGAATGTTCACCATTGCCGTGAATACAGGGCCACTGAAAGACGAAGTACTCAGCGAAGCCGGTGCATCACTTGTCTATCCTTCAATGCCCACCCTTTCAAAAGAGTGGACAACACTACACAAAGCACTGCTCACATTCGGTAGGAAAGCATGAGAAAACTGATAAACAACATACGTCAAGAACTGAAAAGTGTTTATTCCGAAAGTGAGACAGACGCTTTGATTAGGATTATTGCTCTCGACCTTCTGAAAATAAATAATACGACATTTTTTCTTCGCGATGCGGTAAGCCTGACGCCGGCACAAACCACACTGCTCGACAACTGCATAAAACGGCTTAAAAAAAACGAACCAATACAATACATCATTGGTGAGACACCATTCTGTAACCTAACATTCAAAGTAAACCCATCGGTTCTTATCCCTCGTCCCGAAACGAGCGAACTTATTCAATGGATAACAACTGAGTGTTCCATCACTAAACCATGCCGAATATTGGATGTCGGCACAGGTAGCGGGTGCATAGCCATCAGCCTTGCCCGAAAATTACCACACGCTGAGGTTACGGCATGGGACATTTCACGCGAAGCCATAGAAACGGCTAAAAGCAACAACGAGCTAAACAATACAGAGGTTCTCTTTCAAGAGCGTGACATTTTGACCTTCACACCCAAGGATGAAAAATTCGATATAATAGTCAGCAACCCACCATACATAAAAGAGAAGGAGAAAACAACCATGGAGAGCAACGTACTCGACTGGGAGCCTGCACTTGCCCTGTTCGTCCCCGACAACGACCCACTTCTCTTCTATCGTACCATAGCAGAAAAAGCGAAGAAAATGCTCACAAGCAGAGGAAAACTGTTCTTTGAAATCAACCGCGAACATGGCGCGGAAATATGTGATATGCTTTCCTCTATCGGTTACAGCGACGTTGAGCTGCGCAAGGATTTTGCCGAGAACGACAGGATGGTAAAATGCTCATTCATTTAAGAAATTTCAACCCATCGGTTGCTGCATTAAATTTTGCTTTTGAACTTATATCTTCCTGACTTCACTTCGTACAATGCATAGCCGTCGCACACCCCTTTCGGCTTTATAAATTTGCTTTCCTTAATTTTTGGGACAACATCGCTATATGGCAACCAGATGGTGGCTGTGGTGCCAACAGGCACCTCACATTCCAATGTAAAGCCTCCCTTTTTCTGTCGCCACTTAATAGCAATTGTGCCATAAATAGTATTGTGTGAGTAATCTACCCACTCCAATCCTTTGGGGACAACAGGCTTTACGTCGAAAGTGCTGAAACCGGCATCTTTCATGCGCAATCCGACCAAGCGACTATAGAACCAAGCAATGCCGCCACCAAACATAGGGTGGTTACGTGAATTTTTACCGTTCCACTGCTCCCATGTGGTGGTTGCTCCTTGTTCAATCCACCAACCGAAACCCGGAAAATCGCGTTGGTTGATAATTTTATATGCCAAATCCATCATACCGTTATCGCACAATACCTCAAAGAGATAACGTGTACCTACAATGCCGGTGTCCAAGTGGTCGTTAACCTCGGCAATATTCGCACGCAGTGCCTCCACAACATTAGCTTTACGATCGGCAGGAACGCCCATCTTCAGTGCCAGAACATTGCTGCCATGCTTACCGTATGAACCGGTCGAAGGGTCGTAAAATATTTTGTGAAAAGCAACAGCTGTTCTGTCACGCAATGCTGCAAATTCATCTGCTTCCGCCATATAGCCCAAGCTCTTTGCCGTAGAAGAAACAATATCAGAACACAACCACAGATAGAATGTATGCACCAATTCGGTACGCGGCAAATTGCGCGGAGGCAACCAATCGCCTAAATTTTTCCATGCACAAGGGTCATTCGACAACATAATTCCTGTCTCTTCATCGACCCAGGTTGTCATCCAACGAACATGCTTACACATAGCCTCGAAGTTCTGTGCCAATACGCGTTCATCGCCATAGTGACGATGAAACTCCCACGGGATAATTTCCATTGCAGCTCCCCAGCCTACACCACCGCCACAGCCGGGCTGCCAAGGTGCGCCATTGGGTATGTATCCATCGACACATTGTGAGCCACGGATATCGCGAATCCACTTATTGTAAAATGTGCGAACGTCGAAATTGTGCATTACCGTAACGCACGTAATCTGACCATCACCGGTATATGCCGACCGCTCGCGATGTGGACAATCGCTGGCAATAGAGCCATGCATATTATCAAGTTGGCTTCTTTGCCAAATTTTATTAATTGTATTAATAAGATGGTTAGATGTTGCAAAGTGCCCCGAACGTTCGATGTTTGAGTTTACGGCGTGAGCTTCTACCTGTGCAACGCCAAGGCTGTCGACACCCGTAATCTCCACCTCAGAAAATACAAACCATGTGAAGCGGGCGTGGTATGACTCATTGCCTGAACCCTTTGCAATATAAGTATTTGCACCGTTACCGGGCGACTCACTTAAATACTTGATAGATATTTTTTGCCCTCGCGCAGCATTAATGTTTTTCAGTGCCACCCATCCCGAAATTTCAACAGGAAATTTAATGCGGATAACACCATTCTCGCCTTTTCCGATACTCAGTGGAGTGAAACGCTCGGTGATGCGGTCGGCAGGACCATTCTGCGGAACAAGTTTGCCGCATGGCGCACGTTTCAGTGCCGCTTTTTCCCACGATGAGGCATCATAACCGACACAGCTCCAACCATCATGTTCAAGACGGGCATCGTAATGTTCTCCGTGATAAATTTGGTCACTGATTATTGCACTGCGCTCTATGCTCCAATTTTCGTCCGAAGCAACAATCTTGCGAGTGCCATCCTCATAAACAATCTCAATCTGCCCCATAAAACGCGGAGTACCGTAGCCTTGTACCCAATGGGTTGTTATGTCGTAGAATCCATTGCCGAGCATCACACCCACAGCATTTTTGCCCTCGTTAAGCATAGTTGTCAAATCGTGCGACAGATACATCACGGTATATTCGTGGAAAGGATCTGTAACCACTATCGCCCGACTGTTCAGCGTAGGACGCCTATCATAGTTAGTCTGGTTGGGCGAGAGATAATCCTCGCCTATGCGCCTGCCATTGATATATAATTCAAAGTAACCCAATCCTGTGCCGTAAAACCTTGCCTCTTTGATAGGTTTCGCAACATTAAACTCACGGCGTAACAAAGGTGCCGGTTGGAATTCGGTACTGCTCATTACGTTGTAAGAATCTTCGCCCTGCCAAGGTGCACCTATCCACTTCCCTTTCCACTCCTCTTGCGACAATATTCCCATGTGCCAGCTTGCCGGCTCGCTCCACCCCGATGCGCGACCTTTTTCGTCCCACACCATCACCTGCCACCAATATGAAGTACGCGACTTCAGGATGGGTCCGGAGTATGTAATAAATGATGAACATTCTGAATGTACTTTGCCGGTGTCCCACACAGGTGTATCGAAGCCGTCGACAGATTCGGCTACACGAATACGATAAGCAGTTTGCGATGCGCCTCTGCGTTGCGCTTTATTCTTGTTTACCCATGTCAAACGAGGATTCTGAATATCAAGAAGCGGGCAAGAATCGTACTCACATGTAAGCAACACAGGAGTGATGGTCGCACTTTTACTTCTTGCATAGGTTTGTATTGAAGTAAATACTGAAGCAAACAAAATAAGTGCAGTTAAAATATGTCTTAACATTTTCATATGTATTTACATGTATAAAACATGATGAGCCTTATATATCACCATTCGATATATGTAAGATTGTTGTGCTCACAAAGTGTAAAGTTACTGAAATGTTCTATCTAAAGAATGGATTTTACATTTTTTTTGAGGTGTCACACAGAAAAGAATCCATCTGCAAGGAAACGAAATTCATTTGTTTACATTTTTTAACTATCAAAATGTTTTGCCACATTATTATTATTATTATTATTGAGTCGAAAATACATTCTGCATATGAATTGAAAATATAGAAGCAGTTTAATATTTCAGGCACGTTTATAGCATGATAGTAACAACCTTTTAGAAACACATTATAATTTCTACTAACCAATTAGATCTAATAACAATTCAAAGACTATTAAGCATACTCATTTTCAACATGATAATATCATCCGTATTTGCACAAACAAGCGACAAGAATACCAATAAATCTGTAAATGATAGTTGCTCAACAAAATTTCTTTATGAAATATCATACGGAGGAGGTTTTAATCAAATAGAAACAAGCGATGAGGGAATAAATACCATAATCAAACACACCATCGGTATAAAAAGGAAACTGAAAAAGCTCAACACCAAAGCACCTTTATATCTTGAAGCCGGCATATCGGCTCAATACTACAATGGCGCCTATACAATTGAACACACCGATTATGCATACTCCGTATATATATATTCTTTGTCTGTCCCATTAAATATTGTTTACGAGATAAAAACAAAAAATAAAATAAAATTTGAATTATATGGTGGCGTCTATGGGAGAATAAACGTTTGGGGTGAAATAGAAGATAATAGAGGTAACGAATTTAATCTTTTCAACAACAATAAAATTACGAACGTCGCATATAGCGAGTGTAACCGCATGCAGTTTGGCGCACAATTTGGTGGACGAATGATTATAAAGAGGTTCACCATTTCCTATGATTTCGGTTATGATTTCACCGAATTATACGAGGGTGCAAGAATGCTCCCAATTACAATATCGGCAGGTTGGCGATTCTGAGAATCAAACTACTAATATAAACAACAATAATGGCGACCTAATTGGTCGCCATTATTGTCATGGTTGGATAAAAAACTATTTACTTGTCGTATTAATGGTTCTCGTTAAATAGCTTCAAACGTTCCTCGAGCATTGCATAGTGATGAGGTTTGATGTTTGATGAACAAGCACGTATGCCCTTTCGTGTACTACCTGTTGTAGAGAGGTCTATACCGCTCACTCCGTAATAGAGAAGTTCCTGCAACAACTCGGCACCATCCATATCTTTGTATCCTATAGTAAAGAAGAAACCATCGCTCACCGGTTCGTCGTTGTCTTTGTCATATACTATGTGGAAACCCGTACGTGCAAGAATATCCTTTATTTTGGCAGTGCGGTCGGCATACTCCTTGACATCCTCCACAAAATTGTATTCGCCATCGCAAGCAGCCTTCAGCATGGCAGCCATGGCATATTGTGCCGAGTGTGAAACACCAGATGAGAATGTATAAAGGAAAATATAGGCATAAGCAGCGCCGAAACGGGCAATGCCATAGCGGTTTTTAAGGCTATCGTAATGACGCTCATAGAGTTTGGGAGAGATGCATGCCATGGCAATACGCTGACCTGCATAACTGAATATTTTCGACGCACTCATCATGATGACATAGGTGTCGGTATATTTCGACACTGTCAGCTGATAAGGCGGCTCAAAAGGTTTGCTCATGTCGCGACGGAAATCCATGGTCATGTATGCCATATCCTCAATCACCACAACATCGTACTTTGTAGCCAGGCGACCGATAATCTCAAGTTCCTGCTCGTTGAGACACATCCATGTGGGGTTGTTGGGGCTTGAATAGATTACGGCACATATGTTACCCTGTGAAAAGTAACTTTCAAGTTTAGCTTCAAGTTTCTCGCAACGATAGTCGGAGAGGTCGAAAGAGGCAATTTTCAGCCCTATAACCTCTGCCTGCATCTTCTGTACAGAGAAGCCCGGGTCGATGTAAAGGATAGTGTCTTTCTTTGCATCGAGTTGCGACGCAAGCATCATAGAAGCAAATGTACCTTGCATTGAGCCCACAGTGGGAATACAACATGTAGCTGGGATGTCGGCGTTAACAAAAGCTTTCATAAAACGTGACGCCTGCTCTTTTACCTCGGGGATACCGTCGATGATGGGATATACCGATGCAACACCACGCTGCAATGCTTCGCACTCGGCCTTAACACCCACCGCCGAGGGAGGAAGACCGGGCACACCCATCTCAAAATGAATATACTCTGTGCCGGTACGTTTCTCTGCTTCGCGCACAACAGCACCAATCTGACGTATAGAAGCTTTCTTTACGTCTGCTATTTCCAATTCCTGCATGATGCCATCTATTACAGACGGCTCTATTACTGTTTTCATCAGTATTATGTTTTTATAACTTCAATTATCAATCATCGGTAAGTTTGCGATAACGCACCTTGCGGGGTTCCTCGCCAAGGCGGCGCATCTTGTTCTCCTCGTAATCGGAGTATGAACCTTCGAAGAAGAAGACCTCTCCATTGCCCTCGAAGGCAAGAATGTGTGTGCAGATACGGTCGAGGAACCAACGGTCGTGGCTGATAACCACTGCACAACCTGCAAAATTCTCGAGACCCTCTTCAAGCGCACGCAAAGTGTTGACATCGATGTCGTTGGTAGGCTCGTCGAGCAGCAGCACGTTACCACCCTCAGTGAGTGCCATGGCAAGATGCAGACGGTTACGCTCACCACCCGAGAGTACACCACATTTTTTCTCTTGGTCGGCACCGGAGAAATTGAAGCGTGAGAGGTAGGCACGATAGTTAATCTCGCGTCCACCCAAACGCATTGTCTCATTACCCTGACTCATTACCTCATAAACCGATTTCTCGGGCAGAATATCTTTATGTGTCTGGTTGACATAAGCAAGTTTCACAGTTTCACCAACCTCGAAAGTACCTCCATCGGCACTCTCCAATCCCATGATAAGACGGAAAAGAGTTGTTTTACCGGCACCATTAGGACCGATAACTCCCACAATACCGTTAGGGGGCAGATTGAAGTTAAGATCGCCAAACAATTGCTTCTCGCCGTAAGCCTTAGCTACATTGTTTGCGATAATAACCTTGTTACCCAAACGAGGACCATTGGGAATGAAAATCTCAAGTTTCTCCTCGTGCTCTTTCTGGTCCTCATTAAGCAGTTTCTCGTATGAGTTCAAACGAGCTTTACCCTTTGCCTGACGAGCCTTGGGCGACATTCTCACCCACTCAAGCTCACGCTCAAGAGTCTTGCGACGTTTGCTTGCCACTTTCTCTTCCTGCTCCATGCGCTTTGTCTTCTGGTCGAGCCATGAAGAGTAGTTACCCTTCCAAGGAATACCCTCGCCACGGTCGAGCTCAAGAATCCAACCGGCAACATCGTCAAGGAAGTAACGGTCGTGAGTAACAGCAATAACTGTTCCCTCGTATTGGTTAAGGTGCTGCTCGAGCCAGTCGATGCTCTCAGCATCCAAGTGGTTGGTAGGCTCGTCGAGCAACAGCACATCAGGTTTCTGCAACAACAGACGACACAGAGCCACACGACGACGCTCACCACCCGAGAGATGGTCGACAAGCTGGTCGGCAGGAGGACAACGAAGAGCATCCATCGCTCTCTCGAGTTTGCTGTCGAGGTTCCATGCGTCCGATGCATCAAGAATATCCTGAAGCTCTGCCTGACGGGCAAAAAGACCATTCATTTTGTCTTCGTCTTCGTAATATTCGGGGAGTCCGAACTTGTTGTTAATCTCCTCATATTCAGCAAGAGCATCAACAACCGACTGAACACCCTCCATCACACACTCCTTAACGGTTTTTCCATCCTGAAGCTGTGGTTCCTGAGGCAGATAACCCACTGAGTAACCGGGAGACCATACAACCTCACCCTGGTAATCATTGTCGAGACCGGCAATAATCTTCATAAGAGTTGATTTACCCGAGCCGTTGAGACCAATGATACCTATTTTTGCACCATAAAAGAAAGATAGATAAATATCCTTCAACACCTGTTTGTTATTCTGACGGATGATCTTGTTTAGTCCGACCATCGAAAAGATAATTTTTTTATCGTCCGGATTAGCCATGTTAAAAATTGGTTAAACTGAATAATTAATGAGCAACATTGTCTGATAACACAGACGCTATTACCAATTTGCAAAGATACAATTTTTGGTTTAACAACAGACAATGTACATCATATTTTTCCCACGTTTTCTTGCATCGGGAAGTAGGTTTAGTTTAGACCTCTTTATATATAAAGCAGAATAAACTAAACTGCTTTCAAAAGGCAATTTTCTTTCAATATTAGGAAGTTACATTCTTTTATATAAACAATATGGAAGGATTTTATTTATTATCGCTAAAATATGCCAACGCTTAGTAACGTAGGCTTTGGATTTCTTCTTCCGAATGGCAGTAATGATTTGATTAGCAACTTTTTCTACTGGCATTACCCAAAATAATCCTTCTCCTTTTGCCATAGCTGTATCAACAAGACCTGGACGAATATCTGTAACTACTATATTTCCTCCTTTTTTAAAAGCTTTCTTACGCAAAGCTTCCATATAGTTGATTTGATAGGCTTTTGTCGCACTATAGGCAGGAGCCATTGGTTCGCCTCGCAGTCCGCCAGCCGAAGTGATGGCAACAAGATAGCCGCTGCCTTGTTGCTCGAAGATATGGTAGAACATATCAATGGTAAACGTCCAACCTACAACATTAGTATCAATTGTTGGACGCTCCACAGCATAGTCCAGCGTGACGTTAATATCACCTACACCAGAACAAACAATAGCAATATCTATGTGCTCCAGTTCTTTGTGAAGCGTATTAATCGTTTGTTCAATCTCTTCTAAATTGGTTATGTCTGCTTTAGCAGGAATGGTCTTGGATGGATATTTCTGAAACAATTCGTCAAGCAAATGTGCACGTCGGCCAATAATGCCAATTCTATTGTTCTCATTTGCATATTTCTCGAAAAGAGCTTTACCAATACCAGAGGTGGCTCCTATGATAACGATATTCATATTGTGCTTTTTGTGTACAAAAGTAAAAATTTATTTGTAAGCATAAGCACAATAGAAAGTAAAAGAAGCCTCATTATGGCAAACTCTCAAAACATTTTGAGAATTTACAGACCAAATGTTATCTCTCTACGAATGTTGCTGATAGTTGTAGGTGTAACTTTTAGATAAGAGGCTATGTCTTTTAGGTTGATACTTTGTACTATTTCAGGACAACGAAGGAGTAAACGCTTATACCGTTCTCTGGTTGTCATTCGATATGTATCAAGGTATTGTGTATAGACCTGAGAAAAGAGGTTGTCGGATATGGCTAGTTTTAGATCTCTCATACCATCGGAATCTAACTGTCTACATAATTCTTCACCTGTTAATTGATAGATCTTACATGAAGTTCCAGCTACAATAGTCACTTCTGATGCTTTACCTAAAAGACAGTTTGGGTAATCACCCACAAACTCACCCTCAAATGCAAAACCTGTGATATAGTCTTTTCCTTCAGAAGAATTATGTACTTTGTAGTTGAAATATCCACATTCAATATAGGCAATATAGCGAGACTCTTCATCTTCTTTGACAAAATAATCGCCTTTAGCATATTGTTTCAATTGACCGTGATTAATACAATACTCTGTCAATCGCGAAAGGTCAAGACCATTGATGTATGAGTTGAAATCTACCATATCTACACCGTTGTGGCATTAGTCTACATAAAACACAAATATCCCATTTAGATTATTTAATAAATAATAATTATATAGTTAAGTGTTCAACTATCAAGTAGTTCATGTATGATTTTTGTTATCAAATCTTTTCTGTCAAATC
>JAFTTA010000247.1 GCA_017467015.1 Bacteroidaceae bacterium | reverse complement strand
TCACTCGGACTTACAGAACTTACATGGGCCGACCAGTTGGTAATGGGTGGCTTCTGCTTTGGTGCAGTGTTCATGGCTACCGACCCCGTAACATCGGCACGCACAGAGGGAGGCAAATATATCTACGGCTTCCTCATCGGTGTGGTTGCAGTGATGGTTCGCGTGCTCAACCCCGGTTATCCCGAAGGTATGATGCTCGCTATCCTGCTCATGAACATGTTTGCTCCCACAATTGACTACTGCTTCGTGCAGAGCAACATAAACAAACGCGCTAAACGTGCAATTAACAAATAACCATTTAAAGACTGAAAGATATGAATACAAATAGTAATACTTATACTATCATTTATGCTTCGGTAATGGTTATTATCGTAGCGTTCCTTTTGGCCTTCGTTTCATCGGCATTGAAACCCATGCAGGATGCAAACGTGGCGATAGATAAAAAGAGCCAGATACTTGCATCGCTCAACATCCGCGACTTGGAGAAGAGCGAGATCGAGGCTAAATATGATGCTGTTATCACTTGCGACCCCATCATCAAAGCTGACGGTGCTGTTGTAAATGAGGGCGCAGCGAAAGATGAGGCTTCATTTGTGCTCGATAGCAAAGAGGTCAACGACGAGAACATGCCCCTTTACATTGCAAATGTAGACGGTGCAACAAAATATGTGATTCCCGTAACAGGACGTGGTCTTTGGGGCGGTCTTTGGGGCTACATCGCTCTCAACGAAGATTGCCAGAGTGTGTATGGCGCATATATGTCACACGCCAGCGAGACAGCCGGTTTGGGTGCATTGCTCGTTGAACCTTGGTTCCACGACCGTTTCCTCGGCAAAAAACTCTTTAAGGAAGATGGCAAAGTGGCTCTTACAGTTGTTAAGTCAGGCGCTGTGAAAGACGAGAACTATGAGGTTGACGGATTGACAGGAGCAACCCTCACAACAAAAGGCGTCGCGGCTATGGTTCAGGAGGGCTTGCAGAAATATATCGGATTTATTAACTCAAAGACTGCTGCTCAGCAGGCTGCTCCCGAGGCTGCATGCACCGAGTCACAGGCTTGCGAAAAGACGGAGGAATAAGATATGGGTAAATTGTTTTCAAAAGAGAATATAGCGGCATTCTCAAATCCGCTCAACCTTGACAACCCCGTTGTTGTGCAGGTGCTTGGTATCTGTTCGGCGTTGGCTGTGACATCTCAACTGGAGCCTGCTATCGTAATGGGTCTCTCGGTGACAGCCATCACAGCTTTTGCCAATGTTATTATCTCGCTTATTCGCAAGACTATCCCCAACCGCATACGTATCATTGTGCAGTTGGTTGTGGTTGCAGCTCTTGTAACCATTGTAAGCGAAGTGCTTAAGGCTTTTGCATACGATGTGAGTGTTCAGCTTTCGGTGTATGTGGGTCTTATCATCACCAACTGTATCCTGATGGGTCGTCTCGAGGCTTTTGCTATGCAGAATGGTCCTTGGGCATCGTTCCTCGATGGTATCGGTAATGGTCTTGGCTATGCAGTAATCCTCGTAGTCGTAGGTTTTGTGCGCGAACTGCTCGGTGCCGGTACAGTGCTCGGTATTCAGGTTGTTCCCGACGCTCTCTACGAGATGGGTTATATGAACAATGGTATGATGACCATGCCCGCCATGTCGCTCATCATCGTTGGCTGTGTAATTTGGGCACATCGTGCTTATAACGACAAAAAATAATAACGCATATATCAATTAGTAATTATGGATCATTTAATAAGTTTGTTTGTCCGTTCAATCTTTGTGGACAATATGATTTTCGCATTCTTCTTGGGTATGTGTTCTTATTTGGCCGTATCGAAGAATGTAAAGACTGCGCTTGGTCTTGGAGTGGCTGTAATCTTCGTGTTGTTGGTTACAGTGCCTGTTGACTATGCTTTGCAGAAATATGTACTCGGCCCCGATGCAATAGTTGAGGGTGTCGATCTCTCTTTCCTGGCATTTATCTTGTTCATTGCTGTCATTGCAGGTATTGTACAGTTGGTAGAGATGGTTGTGGAGCGCTTCTCTCCCTCACTCTATGCATCTCTCGGTATCTTCCTGCCTCTTATTGCTGTGAACTGTGCCATCATGGGTGCTTCGCTCTTTATGCAGCAGCGCATTACCATGGACCCTGCGACAAGTTCTCAGGCTATAGCTGATGTGTGGGATGCAATTGCATACGCACTCGGCTCGGGTATCGGCTGGTTGCTGGCTATCGTGGCTCTTGCTGCTATCCGCGAGAAAATGGCTTACACTGATGTTCCCAAGCCTCTTCAGGGTCTGGGTATCACCTTCATCACTGTAGGTCTTATGGCACTTGCATTTATGTGTTTCTCAGGTCTTAACATCTAATAAAAAGGAATAGTACAATGGAAAATATGAGTTTAATTTTAGCGAGCATTGGAGTATTCCTTGTAATCATCCTCTTGTTGGTGATTATACTGCTCGTGGCAAAGAAATATCTTTCGCCTAGCGGAAATGTAAATCTTACTATCAATGGCAAAGACACTATCTCTGTTGCACAGGGTGGCAGTCTTCTCAGCACATTGGCAGAAAACAATATCTATCTTCCTTCGGCTTGTGGCGGTAAAGGCTCTTGCGGACAGTGCAAATGCCAGGTAGTATCAGGTGGTGGAGAAATTCTCGACTCTGAGAAGGGACAGTTTACACGTAAACAGATTAAAGAGGGATGGCGTTTGGGTTGCCAGTGCAAGGTTAAGGGC
>JAFTTA010000246.1 GCA_017467015.1 Bacteroidaceae bacterium | reverse complement strand
TTTTGCCCAACTTAAGAGAGGAACAACCGTTTCGTTGGCATCAATTAACAGCAACGGCTATCCACGCCCCGTGCCTATGGCAATAGTAACCATCGACAAGGAAAAGAATATCTGGTTCGCCACATCCATCAAAAGCGACAAGGTAAAAGCCTACAAAGAGAATCCGCGGGCAGGGTTATCGTTCCACAACAACGAAATGTCTGCGTCATTCACAGGAAAAATAACCATAGTGGAAGAGAAAAAACGAAAGAGAGAAATGTGGAACGAAGCAATTTCATTCTACTTTCCTGAAGGTGTCGACTCACACGACTACTGCTTGCTGAAGTTCGCTCCTGAACTGCTACGCACGGTGATGATAAAAGACATATACAAATATGAAGTAAAAACCATTGTTCTACTTAGTTAGAACATTCGGTTTATTTATAAAAAGGTTGAAAACAAGATAGCACCCAGCACCGTCATTCCGCCTGCTACAGCAACGGACAAAGAACTCATGGCGCCCTCTACCTCGCCCATCTCCATTGCCTTCGTGGTGCCCATCACATGGGCAGACGTACCAATAGCAACTCCTTTTGCCACAGGATGTTCTATGCCAAAAAGCCGGCATATACCTTTACCTGCAATATTACCGAAGAGCCCGGTAATCATAATGGAGGTCACAGTAATGGGTACACATCCGGCAAGTTCCTCGGAAAGTCCTATACCTATGGCTGTTGTTATGGATTTAGGTAACAGAGTAACATACTCATAGTGCCCGAGAGCGAACATCAAAGCCATTACAAAAATGGTCAAAAGACCGAAAAACACACCCGCAGCTATACCCACCATTATAGCCGTAAAATTCTTTTTCAGAAGCATAATCTGTTCATACAAAGGAATAGCCAAACAAACTGTAGCAGGAGTTAGCAGATAGCTCAAATATTTTGCACTATTATTATATGACTGATAATCGATGCCTGTGGCAAGAAGGAAAATAATTGTCAAGGCAATGGAAACAAGAAGAGGGTTAAAGATAAAGATGTTAAAACGACGCATTATAAGCAACCCCACGCCATAGGCTACAATGCTGAGCGTAATACCGAAGAACATAGACCCTGAAATAAACTCAATCATTGCAATTTCTCTTTTTAATTATGAATTGTGTAACTCTGCCGGAAACCACAGCAACAACAACAGTACTGAGAAGTGATATTACAACTATCTCAACAATAAAACTCTGCATCGTATCCCATGCCTCAATGAGCCCAACCGTTGCCGGAATAAATAGCAATGGAAGAATGTCTATCAAGAACTTGCCGACAATCTTCACCGAAGATAGCTTGATAAAACCGCAACAAAGAGCAACGAAGAGAATAATCATTCCATAAATGCTTGCCGGAACAGGCAGTGGAAGAAGGCGGTTCAACAATTCCCCCACAAACGACACAGCAAGAATCATTCCTATTTGTGACAAATACTTCATACTATAAGAAAAGTGAACGTATAAGAAAATATATGGCGGGAACAAGAAGAGCCGGCAACATATTCACCGTGCGACAATCTTTAATCTTCAAAATAGAAAGCCCGGTACACACACTGAGCATGCCACCCCCAATGGATATTTCGCGAATGAGCGAGTCGGAAAGCACATCTCCGAACCACAATGTCATTAAATATATTCCACCCTGCCACAGGAACAATATGGGTGCAGCCCATATAACCCCTATACCATATGAGGCAGCAAGCACAATGGATGTTACAAAATCCAATGTTGCGTTGGTAATAAGAAAAGTGTTGTCGCCATACAATGCACTCATCATTGGGCCAACAATGGAAAGAGTACCGATGCAATAGAGAAGCGTACCGGTGACAAGCCCTTCGATCCATGTAGTCCCCATCTTGTTGCCTACAACATTATTCAAGCGCACATCAAGTTTCAGCATAGTGCCTACAAGCGACCCCACGGCCAAGCTGATTATAAAAAGCACCGGATACTCACTGCCACCCATTCGAGTGATGCACGCATTAAAACCAAGAGCAAGGCAAGCTAAGCCCAAGGCATTGAAAAGAGCCGAATGATACTCCTCTTTCACTCCACGCTTAAGCAACGAGCCAATGATGCTGCCGGTTACTATAGTAGCAGTATTTATTATTGTACCTAACATTTTAAAAGAACTATTTCTAAAATAAATATTATTTCAGCCTTATACACTCCAATTTTGTTCACTTTATACAAAAAAGCGCACAAATTTAGCTCAATAACAAAAAAAACACAAAAAAAATCGATTTTTTCGTGAACAAAACGCATCGCTAAATTGTTATATAAGAAAAAAGGGAAAAAAACTCACAAAAATTGTGGGAAAACCATCACTAATAAACTCTAATAAATAAAAACAAATTATTATGAAAGCACTAATCAGCAATTTCAAAGCTAGTATTCAAGCTAACGGTCACCAATGCATAGAAGTAAAGGATTATGAGGATTTCTGCACAAAACTCAACTGCATGGGCGGTTCGTACAAAGGTTTCGTAATGACAACACAACTCGATAATTTCTGTCTTTTTTACATCGACACAGAAATAATGAGAGCAAAAGCCTATGCTGAATTCAACAAGTTACCGGATATCCGCTTTACGATGTCTCCCGAAGCAAGAAAATTTGCAGAGGCACAGCCCGAGTCTTTTGCCCGTAAATGCATAAACGGCCAACAAATGTTTGAATATATGAAAACGTACGAAGAAGAATTCGAGAGCCAAAAGAAAGAAGGTATTATTTCAAAAATCAAGAAATACTTCACAAAAAACAGTAGTCGTCATTCTATCAAATAAAAAAAAATACAAACATGACGAACTATGGTATAATATATTCGTTCTACTAAAAAGATGAGAATATACAATGGGGGAAAAAAAATTTTCATTTATTTTGAATAATTTTTATATTTGCACATATATGTGCAAATATCCCCCATATGATAAAAACATCACATAAGATTATTTTGTTGTTAATGGCAGTTTTCTTTAGTTTTAATCTGAATGCCAAAGAAAAAAAACTTGTCATAAATGAAA
>JAFTTA010000245.1 GCA_017467015.1 Bacteroidaceae bacterium | reverse complement strand
GGTGGTGCCGGTTCGGTTGACGACATTGTGAAGGTTCTCACCGAAGGTAAGGCTGACGCAGCTCTTGCGGCAAGTATTTTCCACTATGGCGAAGTTTCTATCAAGGAACTAAAAGAAGAATTGCAGAAACGAAATATAAAGGTAAGATTATGAGATTTGAAGATTTCGATTTGTCAAAAAATGCCGACGGATTGCTTCCCGTGGTGGTTCAGGATGCAACAACACTCAAAGTGTTGATGGTGGCTTATATGAACCGTGAAGCATATGAAAAAACCGTTGAGACAGGTAAAGCTACATTCTATAGTCGTTCACGTGGCTCATTGTGGACCAAGGGCGAGACAAGCGGCAATTTTATTGATGTCGTAAGCATGTATCCCGATTGCGACAACGATACATTGCTCATCATGGGTAAGCCTGCAGGCCCCGCATGTCATCGCAATACTACCAGCTGTTTCGATACTCCTGAACATGAGGGTTTCATACGCAAACTTCAAAAGGTTGTAGAGAACCGTCACAAAGAGATGCCCGAAGGTTCTTATACAACGCTCCTTTTCAATAAGGGCGTAAAGAAAATGGCTCAAAAGGTTGGCGAAGAGGCTGTGGAGACCGTTATTGAGGCTATCGATGGCAACAGAGAACGTTATGTTTATGAAGTGTGTGATCTTTTGTATCACCTCTTTGTGCTTAATGAGCATTTTGGCGTATCTCTTGCCGACCTTGAAAAGGAATTGCTCGACAGACACAGTTAATATATATAACTATGAAAAAATATTTTGTTATAGCATCTGTAGTAGTTGCAATGATTGTTGCTGCTTGCAGCGAAAAAGAGACTAATCCTCTATGGGGAATGT
Organism: Bacteroidaceae bacterium; assembly: GCA_017467015.1. Lineage (GTDB taxonomy): Bacteria > Bacteroidota > Bacteroidia > Bacteroidales > Bacteroidaceae > HGM04593. Next base: position 6,469 of record JAFTTA010000245.1, on the reverse strand, counting down.
GGATTTTGAAAAGTACATCTCCTGTTAAAACAGAGATTATGTTCAACGACGATAACACAGGCTTTGTCTTTGTTGCAGACACTGTTCGTTTCGAGACCTCGTGGCAGCAAGATTCTCTGCTTAATGTTCACATGTTCGATATGACAGTGGGTAAGAGTCTGGGAATGAAAAAAGGCTATAGTGTGACAATCGATGGCAATGAAATGAAGATGGAGAATGTCAAGACTGGTAATATTACCGAGTATACTCGATTTGTAGAATAAGATGCTGCATGTCGCAGAGTATATGTAACACAAAAAAGACGTGATGCTCGCATCACGTCTTTTTTGTGTTTATTATTTGAAGGTGGATATATCCGGAGTCCTTATTCCGGGATTAAGTTCTCCGCCTATGTAGAAAATATTCTCGTCGTCGGTGGTGAGCAGTGCACCGGCGCGGGCAAATTTTTTATCGTTGCACAACGTAGTCCATTTCTCTGTTACTGTGCAAAACTGCAACAACTTGCTGTTGAACTTGTACCATTCGACTGGTTGTTTCATGTATTCTTCTTTTGAAATGCAGTTGTAGCGTCCCGAGATTGCATCTTTGAATATGGTGTTGTTTACACCTCCCGTAGCTATGATTTTTCCATCTGATGTAGCCAGTGCCGTACCACCGGATAGTGTTAATGGTGTGCCATTTTCGTCTGTGACAGCCGGTAAAGTGCTCCATGTGTCGGTGGAGAAGTCATATTTTGCTCCATCGCAATAAACTGTTGCTTCTGCGGTGGAATCTGCCGGTGTGAACCCTCCCCATATATATAATGCATTGTCTGTAGCTGCACATACAGGCTGCACACGTCCTCTGCCCGGATATGGGCTTCTCTCGTTCCATCCCAGTGAGGGCTTCCGCATGTCCATGGTAAAGAGTTTTGGTGATGGTTTACCATCAATGTTGCCACCAATAATATATATGCGGTCGCCGCTTACCGCTCCTGCGGCATTGTCTAATGTGCAGGGTAGTGGTGGAAGTTCCTTTATGGTGCAGTCATCTTTGGATGGCGTCAGTATGTACACTTTTTTGTGTACTCCTTGTTCATTCATTCCACCGGCTATTATAAGGCTGCTTTTATATTGTAGGGATACTCCATATGCCGATTCCTCGGGTAGTTCACCAATCTTTGTCCATTGCAGTTTCTCAGATGTCGTTGGCGATGTATACACCCCTTTATAGTATCTCTTCTTGCCACCTTCGGCAGCCGGGATGTCGGGAAAATTGCAACCGCCGGCAAGCAGCATACAGCCACCGGCTGTTGCTGCATAGCAGGCAGACACTCCTAATTGATAACCGCTATCTGTGTCGGGCATTGTCCCTATGGTAATAGGGCTTTTGCCATTGCATGCTGCAATGGCTATCAGTGAACATAATAGTAATGTTTTGTATGCGGCTTTCATTTGCTGTTATTCCATATTACTTACTTTGGGTTTCAGTATTATAAGCTGTGCCATCATGGCAATGAAGACAACAGCTCCGAGTATGGCAAAACCAAATCCCAATTGGCCGCCATCAGTCCATTTGCCTAGCAGTTGTGTGATCGCTGCTCCCGAGAATACACCTACCATGTTCATCACACCATATGCGGTGGCTCGTTGTTTTGACGAAACGAACTGACATAGAATTGGCATGTTGTTGGCGTCGAACATTCCGTAGCCGATGCCGAAGAGCATGCCTGCGCATACTACCGCAGCAAAACTTTCACCTACTCCTATAAGTACTAACGATGGAATTGTGAGCCCCATGCCTATGGCGCTGGTGTATATGCGTCCACGCAGATTACTCTGCACCCAACGGTCGGACAGCATGCCACCGAAGATTACGCCTATGAACGATGAAACAGCAATGGTGATTGTGGATATGGGACCCGCTTCGGACATAGGGATGTTAAGGCTGTCGGCATAGAGCGTAGGAAGCCAGTTTTTTGTTGCCCATCCGGGAAGGCTCGACGAGGCAAAGAAGAAGAGTATAACCCAGAAAGCAATGTTGCTGAATAGCAAGGCTAAACTTTTTGTTAGTTTATTGCTCTCAGTGGGTTGCCGTTTTATTGTCGTCGGTTCACGTTTGATGTCTTTAAGGAATATTGCCAATATAATGGCATATGCAATGCCTATGATTCCGAACCAGTGAAATGCTGTGTGCCATGTGAAGGCTGCTGCTACTGTGGCACCAAATCCGCCAATAGCTTGTCCCATGTATAATCCGGTCATGTGTATGCCCACTGCAAGCGAACGTGTTTTGTCGCTGTGGTAGTCGGCTATGAGCGACAGACCGGCAGGAATGTAAAGTGCTTCGCTTATTCCCATCAGTGCACGCAGCCATATAAGTTGGTCGAAGTTATTGGCTATACCCATGAGATATGTGACGCTTGACCACACAAGCAGACTGCCTACGATGAGCCACTTGCGGCTCACTCTGTCGGCTACTATTCCCGACACGGGACTCATAAATCCGTAAATCCCTAAAAAGACTGCCATCAGAATACCAACGGTCTCGGCATTATGAAGTTCGATGATGTCTATCTGCATCGCCTCTTTCATGGTGCTGAGCATCTGACGGTCCATGTAGTTGAGCAGTGCCACTACCCACAGCAGTGTCACCACTACCCAAGGATATATTTTAGATTGTTTCATGGTATCTCTATCAAAAGGTTACACAATATATAGGACTTTATCATCATGCGGGGTATGTGGAACGGACCTTTGAATATGTTGCCTTTTGCGGGCTGTGCCACCGTTCCGTCGCGATGCAGATATCCGTACCATTCGCCATATTCGTTGTCGGGGAAGTGGGCGTAGGTCCAGTCGCTGATTTGCTTATGCATTATAAGATACTTATCGTCGTGTGTAGCTTCGTAGGGATAGTGGGTAGCAATGATTGCCTCTGTTTGTGGCCACCAGAATTTCATGTCCTGTGAATAGTCTTGCGGTGGCAGTCCGCGGCAGTCGCGGAAGTTTATTATGCCTCCGTATTGCTTGTCCCAGCCCCATTCCCACGACCAGTCGAGTATGCGCAAAGCGCGATCTGTGAGTTCTTTCTCCCATCCGCGATGCTTTGCCTCTTCGAGTAGGAACCATGCTGTTTCTATGCAATGTCCGGGGTTTATTACTCGTCCGTTGCATGTGTCGATGAATTCTCCGTTTGGGCCGACCATCTCTAAGAGTGCCTTGTACTCCTCTTTCATGAAGTCTTTTAACGATTCGAGCGATTCATTAATCTGCATGTCAATTTCCGAGTCATCGATAACCTCGCGAATGCGCGATGCAGTGTTTATGAGTATCATCACTATGGAGTGACCTTTTGCTTGCAATGTATCGCAGTATTTGGGCTCCATGTAACCGGGAGTTGAAATGAAGCGACGGATATCTTTGAACAGTTTAAGCGCTTTTTCGGCATAACTTTTGTCGCCCGAGGCTTTGGAGTACTCTGCCATGGCTATGGCTGCAAATGTTTCCGAAAATACGTAGCGGCGTTTGCGCAGAGGCAGTCCGTCGGCTGTCACCTCGAAATACATTCTGCCATCGCTGTCGAAACAGTGATTTTCTATAAACTCAATTGTGCTCTTCGCTGCTGCCAACCATTCCGGGTTTTTGTCGATGTTGTTGTATGCGAAACTTGCCACAAATGCAAATCGTCCTTGAAACCATACCGATTTTGTGCTGTCTATGAGTGAACCGTCTCTGTCGAGGCATGTATATATACCGCCGTTAACTCGGTCTACACCATAGCGCATCCAGAAAGGCATGATGTTGTTCATCAGGTCGCTTTTATAGGCGTCGCGCCACTCTGTGAGATATTTTTTCCAATCCATGACTGATAATTTTTAAAATTTATTGCAACGGTTAAAGAAATCGATAGCCTCGAGCTCTGCTTTCATGCGAGCCTCTTCCTCGTCTGTCATATTTTGGAAGGGGGTACGGTTTTTGCCGAGGTCGAGTCCGATTAGTTTCATTATGCGTTTTCCACCGACGATGTTTCCACGGAAGTGGCATATTACGTTTATGACCTCCTGTGAGAAGTTTTGCAGTTCGCGTGCTTTCTCAATGTCGCCGTTTTTCCATGCCTCGATGATGCCTACGAGGTTGCAACCGTTGTAGTTGGTTGTACCGCCTATACCACCTTGTGCGCCTCCCATGGCAAGGCAGGGGAGAATTGTCTCGTCTTGTCCGTGTAGCATGTCATATTTACCGTTTTTGTAAAGACGACACTGGTTGTACTCATATAGGCTTTCAAATGTGTATTTTATTCCTGCAAAATTAGGGATGCGGCCGTCTACGGCTTTTAAAAACTCTACCATTGAGAGGTAGGCCCCGTTGAATGCAGGTATATGATAGAAATAGAATGGTAGCTCGGGGGCTGCCGAGGCAATCTCTTCGCAATATTTCACAAGTTCTTCCACGCGGTTCACTTTGGGGAACGGTGGGGCCATTGCTCCAATGCCCCAAGCTCCCACCTTTTGTGCATGTGCGGCCATGCGACGGCTCGATTTTACGCAGGTGCTTCCTACATGTACTATCACTTTGAAACCTTCGGGTGCGGCCTCCATCCATTTCTCGGTAAGTGCATTGCGCTCCTCCTCTGTGAGCATATATCCCTCGCCCGATGAACCGTTTATGAATACTCCTTTAAGTCCGTTTTTTGCCAGCATTTGTGCGTATGCCGGTATTGGTTCGTAATTTACCTCTCCATTATCTTTAAATGGGGTGAATGGCGCGTTTATAAGTCCGAAAATTTTTTCCATAGTATGTATTATTTGTTGTTAATAAATTCTTTCCACGCATTGTATCCTCCTTTGAGGTCTACGACGTTGAAACCTTTTTCGGTGAGCAGGTGCGCAGCGGTGCGGCTGCGACGCCCGCTACGACAATAGATGTACATGGTCTTTTCCTTGTCCAGCGTCTCCATGCCTTTGGCAAAAGAGGTGCTATCGGTGACATCGAGTAAGGTCGCTCCGGGCAGATGTCCGTCGGCATATTCTTCTGCTCGACGAACATCAAGAAGAAACGCTTTTTCATCATTCTGAAGTGCGTTCATATATTCTGCCGGTGAAAGTATCTTGTCTGTTGTCTCATTTCCCGATACTCCACAGCCTACATAACTAATGCATCCTAATAGTATTGCTATTTTTGATATAAATCTTTTCATGTTGATTAATATATTCGTTTATACAAATATATGTAATTAAATTAAAAAAATACATAACAAACAAAATTTTATTACCATTGTAGGTGAAAACTCTTGATGATCAAAACCTAAAACGTAAACTTAAGCTTGTTGTAGAATTATTTTTGCTGATTGCCCAAAAGAAAAATGCTTATTATTTTATTTAAAAAACTGCACTTTTTTTTTGATTCTCCAAAATTACATATATATTTGTAAAATGATTGGTATAATATGTACGAGAACGAAAAACAGATAGTAACACTTTTTGAGGCAAGGTTGCAAGCTCTTATAGACAAATATAACGAGTTTAAAGAGCTTAATTCAAATCTTAATAAGATTGTAGCTCAACAAGAGGCAAAAATCAATGAACTCCAAAGTCGTTACAACGAACTCGAACAAATGTATCTCAATCTGAAACAGGCAAGGATGATAAGTATCAGCTACGAAGAGGTAGATGCTGCGAAGGAACATATCACCCGGCTTGTGCGTGAAATTGACCACTGCATTGATTCACTCATAAAAAAGCAGTAACTTTTAAGTAGGAGAGCAAAGCAATGGAAGAAGGATACGTAGGAATAAACTTATTAATCAACGGCATATCATACCCGCTTGTAGTATTACAAAGCGAGGAACCATATTACCGACAGGCAGCGCGTTTGATAAACGAAAAACTGCTTAAATATAAAGATATTTTCGCAACAGAAAGCGCCGAGAAACTGATGACTATGGTCGCAATAGACATAGCGTTCAGAAAAATGAAGGATACCGATTTGTCGGGTACTTCGCGTATAGCGGGACGCTTGCTTGAACTTACGAAACTTATCAATGATAATATAGATTAAGGTTTAAACCTTTGTAGACGAGCAATTTTGCGCATTTTATCGTTTGCGGTTACATACCGTTGACGTAAAATGTGCTTTTTTTATTATGATAGATAAGAGAATAAATTATTAATAACATATATATATAATATTTATGAGTCCAACAATTTCAATATTAATCACCGCACTTTTGGCATTAATCGTCGGAGGTGCTTTGGGGTACACAATATTCCGTTATTTCCTTAACAAGAAATACAAAAGTATTCTTGACGATGCAGCCAAAGAGGCAGAAGTGATGAAGAAAAACAAATTGCTCGAGGTTAAGGAGAAGTTCCTTAATAAAAAGGCTGAACTTGAGAAAGAGGTTTCTCAAAGAAATCACAAGTTGCAGCAGGCTGAGAACCATATCAAGCAACGCGAGATGCATGTGAACCAGCGCAACGAGGAATTGC
>JAFTTA010000244.1 GCA_017467015.1 Bacteroidaceae bacterium | reverse complement strand
TTCTTGCACTTGTATGTAAAGTTCGTTGCGCATTGCAATGTAAGGCTCGCTCCATGCTTGTTGTCTTATGAGTAGCCAGTGTATCATTAATTCGATTACAATGTAGTCGGTTACAGATTGTTTCAGAATAGGAAGTAGTGAATTGCATTCTTCGCGGTTGCCGGTGAATTTTAAATTAACATAGTCATTTTTTATCGCGTAAGAAATCTCTTTTAGTCGTTCTGTTTGTCACGCAATAAGTTGGTTCATGCATTTTTGCAGGAACATATCCATTATTTCGTTTTCATCTTCGCAGCTTTCACCTACGTTGGCGTCGGGGTCCTTGCGTTTTTCGCTCTCGCAATGGTAGTGTGTGCGCAGATTTACCTGAGGTTGTATATCGCTTTTCTTTATTATAATTTCGTATTTCATAGCTCTTAAATTTCAATGTTTTTCCTTCTTCTTGTAACTGCTTTACGAGGTTTGTTGCGGCAATTCATAAGTTCGCGAAGTTGCAGGCTCAGTTTATCGGCTTCGCTCGATGTGAGTATGGCTTCGTCGGGTTTGTGTTGTGTCATCCACATGGCGAGGGTGCGCATCACCACATAGCTTTCCATGGCTTTTTGCAATTCCTCTAAAAGTTCTCCTGGGTAGTTGGCGGGTGGTATAAACGAAAGAGTGAACAGCTCATGTCCGTCGTGTTCTGTGTCGTTCTTTTCTGCACAACTACAAGTTGCCATGTAACGATTGATTAAGTTTACTATCTCTGTCATAGCCATACGTATGTGGTCGCCAATCTGTGTGTGATCGTCGCTTGATGCTTGTATGCCTGCTGTCTGTTGCATTGGTGCACCTATGGAGTGTCTTGCTTCGCCAACATAGTAGCTGTATGTGAACAGACGCTGTTCGATGTTGTAGCCGGATAGTGTGATTTCTGTGATATCTCTTTTCATATTGCTTCTAATTATTTAAATTCTACAAAATGCAAAATCATGTTTCCTCTCTCTCAATGCTTTGTAGAGCAGGCAACGAAATGTTTCTACATCGAGATAAAATGATGGTGCAGGTTCTTCGATTATCTTTTCGAGAGCGGTGTAGTGGATGACGGGATTGTTTGCATCTTCTTTTCGAAGTCTCTTATAGCGCTTGTACAACTCCATGTACATCTCTATTTTGTTCTTGTTCACAAGTGGCAGTCTTTTCTTGCGAACTAACATGGAGACGAAACGTCGAGCGTTTTCAAAAGAGACGAAGAAGCGTGGCGCAGTTGTGCTTGCTGCCTTCTCAATGATTTTCTCTAGTGAAGCAAAAGGGTCGATTTTACGACATTTCTTCAATGTTTCAAAAAAGGTGTCGATGATAGCTTGTTTGCGCATATCACCGACTGTGGTTTCGTGTTTAAGTTCCATAACTCTTTTTTGATTACAAAAATATAATCAAATAGAGCGGATTTTATGTAGAATTATCACAATTTTTCAAAATCGGTATAGAAAATTTTTATTCGACCATTTTTATCAATTATTAAATGATTGGCAAAAAACTGCTTGTATTATGATTGTTCGTATTTATTTAGCTATAAAACCGATGTTAAGTAATTTTGATTATATATATATAATGTTGGCTTTTTCCCCTCTTTTTATTCTAAGTTATAGAAATACATTTTTTATAATTCTATTATAAATAAAATGTAGCGATGGTCATATTGTGACATGTGTTATATATTATTCTTAGGATGTGTATGCATTTGTTCGTTGCAATTGAAATTATTCTTCCATTCTAAAAACTATCGTTAATATAAATTACCAAAATGTAAAAAAATGTGTTAAAGATTATATAAATATTTTTAATTTATTTCTTAAATGGCTTTGATATATTAAAAAATGTTATTTTATTTGTCAAAGTGATGAGAAGTTAGTGTTATATATTTTGCAGCCTGTAAAATATATTTATTGTTTAAGTATAAGGAGGAATTGATATGAATAAGAATATATTTTTTAAGCCAGAGATTAAAAAACTTTATGTGCAGACAGAGGGTTTTGTAGCTGCTTCTAATGGGGGAAGTATTATAATAAAACCGGATGAACCTGATAAGGATTGGACAAAAGGTATTCTGGAACCTCATTGTACTAAAGATGGTGTAGCGAAAAAACTAATGGTAAATGAGTATACTTGCTTTAGAGTAAATGACTATGATATCAATAGCTGCCAGTTGTTTAATACATTGGGCGCAAGTGTTAATCAATGGGTAAAAGTTACACGATTGGACGATATCTATTTTAGAGCAGAAATAGTTGCTGAACAATGTGCCGGAGGAGTGTTGCCTTCTTCCGATGATATAGTGGAACAAACTAACAGTACTTTCATTTACTAAAATGAATTTAATATATTAATTCATAGAATTATTTACAGTTTAATCATCCGCATAATGCACTACATTATGCGGATGATTTTTGTTTTATCTATCAACAGCACCCGACTATAATATTTTAAATGGTTCTGAGAATGAGAGGTATATCTTTTTTAATAAGGATATATCTCTCGTTTTATTGTTTTATCTCTTTTCTTTTTTTCTAAATGTTAATTCTGCAAACTCATTCCTTCGTTTCTGCCTTTACTTTGCCGACGAAACAAATAAATAATAACAATCATGAACATGAATTATCAAAATCAAGAAAAGGTATCGGCACCGCAACAGGATGCGAATGTTCCTGTGATGCCAAGTGTGGATACCATGGAGGTAAGTGGGGCAGAGGTGGAAAATCCTTACTCATCGCTCGAAGAGTGGTTTAAAGAATTTTTTGGAGAATCGTTCAGACTCGATGATGCAGAGTCGCAAGAGCTGTTGAAAGAGTTTCTGCGTCGCAACTCGGAGCAGAACAAACAACTGGCTACTGCAATGGAACAAGACCCGCGTCTTGCACAGCTTCTTGCCGATGTGGTACGTGGCAAACGCAGTGCCCATGCAGCTATGGCGCGTTATTATGGAAAATCGTTCCTCGACTTTGACGAGGGTACTCCCGAGTATGAAGAGATGTTGCTTATGGACGAAGAACGACGCAACGAGGCTTATGAGAGTGCCCGCAACCGCAAGGAGTACGAGAACAATCTTAACGAGAGCCGTCCGGTGATAGAGGCTTTCTGTCGTCAGCGAGGTTACGACCCTGTGGAGTTTATGGACAAAGTGTGGGAACAACTTATTTTCCCTATCCTTTCGGGTATTTATTCACAAAGTGTTTGCGAGGCGTTGGATCATGCTATCAGTTACGAAAAAGATGTTGAGGATGCTTTTGCTGCCGGCAATGTCAAAGGACGAAACACAAATATCCGTCGCATGCAGGAGAGTTTTGGCGATGGGTTACCAAAAGGCATGAGTAGCGTGGCTCCCGTTGAGGAAAAACGTCCTTCGTTGGGTGAGTCGCTTATCGACTCAGCATTGAAAGCTTAGACGAGTGTTCTGCTTGCATTGTGTACATTATTAATAATCAATATTTAATTTTTTAATCATTATGAAAAATCTTTATCATTTCCTGAAGAAGAACCCAATGTTTGTTCTTCTTTCACTGGTGAGTCTCGCTCTTATGTTGTTCGAGGAGAGCAGCGGCTCTGTGTTGATGGCTATGGCAACAGTTGTGTCGCCCGGCACAACCTCTGCCTCACCCGGTAGAGCCGGTATTGCTGCACATGGCTATGGCGAAGCCACCACGGTTTCTAATGCTTCGCAACTTGGTGGCGATTTTATTCAGCCCGAGATCGACACAAAAATCATCATGGTTGCCAGCGACGAGAGTGTCATCGACACCATCAAACGTAGAGTGGTGCGTCAAGTGCCTGTGACCTCTTTTGAGGTAGACCACTATCTTGTAGACGAAAAGCGTTCAAAGGCTTTCACTAATGTGGAGTACAAAGGCATTAATGCCACACGTGCCGAGATACCTTTTGCTACAACAGGCGACAGAAAAATCTTTCAGGAGTATTATACAGCTATCTGCAAAGGTGTGAACGGCTATGACACAACAGGTCAGGTGGAGCTCCCAGGTGTCGACCTCATGCTCTTCTTCGTAGGTAAGAACAGCACCACAGAAGCACCTATTGCTATGGCAGTAAACGGTCCTAAGATTAACTCTACTGATGACTATTGCGTTGTTCCTACAATCCCGGCAGGAACAGAGATAATATTGCTCTCTTCTGCTGCTTACGAAACACAGAAATATATTGCTCCCAGCACTATAGTGCCTGTGCCCGAGCGTATGTATTTGCAAAAGCAGCTTTGCAACAGCATTGTGAGTGATTACTTCAAAGCACAGAAAAAACGTCTGCCTTTCAGTCAGGCTCAGATAGCCGAGGCTGTGCTTCGTCAGTTCCGTCTCGAGTCGTGCCGTACAGCATGGGTAGGTCAGCCCGGTAAGTTCAAGGTGCAGGCAATGGATGCTGCCATGGGTTATCAGTGGGATTACTTCTCAAAAGGTTTGCGTTGGCAGTTTAAACGTCAGTATGACCTTTCATCTACAATCACATTTGCCGACCTTATAAACCTATCTATGGTTAAGTTCACCGGCTACAACTGTTCTAAGAAAGCTGTGTGGCTGCTTGGTAAACAACTTCTCAACGATATTCAGAGAATAGACATGACACTGCACAAGAATATCACTGTGACAGGAAGCAAGGTCTTCGGTATAGAATGTACTAAGATACACACTGTTTTTGGTGATATTTCTCTCGTTCACGATCCTACACTCGATGCTCTTGGTTACTCGCATTGCGGTGGACTGATTGACGAAAATGGTCTAGTGCGTTACTGGATGAAAAACGAGGATTGTAAGAGTGAGAAGGTTGAGGGCGAAGAGGCTAAACGCGAGGTTGTTATGACTATCGACTGCCTCTGTCTTAAGGGGTATTCTCACATCTGGGTAAATGGTGCTTCGGCAGCATCGCGCAGCATCCCCGGTGCTTCGCATGTAGTTAGTTCAGATACGCTTCCTGCATCGCCTGCTATAAACGATGTTGTAATTCTTACTGCTGATGTTTATAAAGAGGATGGCACCACTTTGCGCTTCCCCGCTGGCACTGTTGTAACATACACAGGTAGCAGCTGGATAGAGTATACAGGTGAGATTGTAACAGCTGCATAAGCCAATAGTATAAACATAAATAATTTTTAGATGTCGACACCGCAGCCCTCTGATAAATATAATTCCATTAAAAAAACATCTCTTTTCCGGGCTGCGGTGTGTTAAACAGTTTTTATCATGAGAAAGAAAATCAGATATGAGATAAAAGGTCAGATAGAGCGTAGTTGTTACTTCAGAGTGGGAAAGGCACTATTGCGTGTGGAGTTTACTGGCGGCTCAATCAATTCAGCGGGCATGACACCTGCAAATTACACGACTGATAACCCTATATACCAAAAAGCCATTGAAGATAGCGAACTTTTCCGCTTGGGTGAGATTGTAGTGGGAGCAACATACAATGTTGGTGATGAAGAAAAAGCTGCCGTGCAACCCGAGCAGACTGAAAAGCTAACTGCTGATGTCTTTACCGATGTGACAAATGTTCAGCAAGCACGCAGTGTGCTCATGAATGAGCCATATAAAATTGCTCTTTCCGAACTTCAGAACAAGGCTGCTGTGCAGAGCAAAGCTGCGGAACTTGGCGTCTCTTTCCCTAACTGGCTATGATAACCGAGGAGATTTTGATAGGCAAAGTGCGTATGTTGCTTGGCGAGGCGAGCGGAGATAGTGGAGTGTCGTTGATTACCGACGACACTCTGCAACTCGACAAGCATATAAAAGCATTGCTGCCCGAGGCTGTTTTGTTTGTTCAGATGAACAAGGCATCAGGTGTGGTGAATGTGAAATGCACAATATCGTGTGATGTGAATGTAAATAGCGTGGTAGGTGGGGTTGTAGTTACGCTTCCCACTGATTATGTGCGCCTTGTTGCTTTGAAACTATCTTGTTGGGACACTGCTTGTCATGTAACTTTTCCTGCCGGTTCCAAGATGGATGCTATTCAAAGAAACAAATATCTGCGTGCCGGAAAATCCTCTCCTGCTTGCATCGAAGGTGTAGACGATGCCAATAAAGTGATACTAACTGCATACCCTGTACACTCCGATGATGATGTCTCTTTGGAGAACTTTATTTACGAAGCACGCTACAACGAAGGCGAGGGTATCACGGGTGGTGACGAAGCATTGGTGAAGGCTGTGGCTTATCAGTGTGCTGCTCTTTTGTGCAACGTGCTTGAGAAACCCGAATGTGCTAATACTTTTCAAACTTATGCTGCAGCTCTGTGCAACAATAAGTAGTAGTATATTTAATTTTATAAATGTAGAAAATGTCAGTAATTACTCTTTCGTTTGCAAAAAAAGGGGATATGTGGGAGTCTGCTCCCATAAATTCTCAAGGAGGTGACATAAGGGTCAGAGTGCATAAGAGTGGTCCCTATCCTGTGGAAGTGCATGTAAGCATTGATGGGGTTGAGGAGTATCTTTTTCACGATGATTTTGGTCACGATGAGGAAAAATGCGAAATTACCCTGATGGGCGTAATGAATGGACAGCATATAAAGCTGTTGTCACGCAGTGAATTCACACTTCTGAAGATAATGGAGGCTTAAGTGATGCTGAAACTGAATATGGGGGCAAGCGGCACATTTTTTCGGATGATTGCCGTTTGCCTTTTAAATGGTGATTAAATATATATATATGATATGACTATGTTGATTATAAAAATAGATAAAGCAGCGCTTTTTGATGAACTGCATAGAGAAACGGCGCTTCTTGCCTTGAAAAACGAAGATAGTGAAGTTATTGCTTATAGCAGTGATGATGCAGAGCGTGTAGAACCATTATGGTTGGCATCGCTCGACGAACTGTTGCAGTTGTTGTTGCCTTATGCCAAAATGTCTGTAAACGATAATGGGGCAGAGTATCTGATGACGATGCCTGCCAATTGGGACGATGCCCATACAGACTCTTTGGAGCAGTTGTCGCATAACTATGTGGCGACGGCTTTTGTCGCACGTTGGCTCGACGCGGTGAAACCCGATTCTGCCATGTTGATGCGTTCGTTGAACAACAATACCGCCATGGCAATAAAAGAGCTGATGTACAAAAGAAAAATTGTGAAAAGATAAAAAATATGCTATAAAACGATGTTTTTAAAAGCCTTATAATCACTATGTTGTTGTTTTAGCGAGAAAAAACTTTATTTTTCGTGAACAATTTGCCCCTCTCAATTGTTTTATATACGTGTTTTTCATAGTAATAGATTTTATCGGTAGCATCTGCTTGCGAGAAGTCGATGCCCGAACGGACAAAAGCGTTTGTCTGGAGAAAAAACCTTATCCTTTCCCCTGGGATAAGGTTTTTTGTTGTTGTCTCTCATTTGTTGATAACAATTTTTATCCGACATTGTTATTGAAAGAAAACATGTGATGAAAATCGAAAATTTTATAAGAAATATGTTAGGCGGTATAAAAGATATGCTTGCCGACATTGGTATTCCTAACATCGTCGTACAACAAGTTGACAAGATTATTTATATGATGTTGATATTGCTTGTTGCTTTTCTTGCAGGACGAGTTACACATTTGATTTCAGCAAGGGTGATAGCCCGAATTCAGAAACATAAGCAATTTACCGTTCTTGGTAAACTTGTGGAGTTTGATGTGCTGAAAAAGTTATCGTCGATGGTCTCACCCTTGGTGGTTCTGTTTTTGTTGCCTATGGCATTTACTAAAGGCTCTGCATTGATGATGCTTGTCGAAAATATCACATGGATATATTTTACCATCACCATTATGTTGCTGCTTAATGCTTTACTATCCTCGCTTGGTGGTGTGGCATATAGTAATAAAAAGTATCACGACAAACCTATTAAGGGGTTTGTTCAGATTGCGAAAATTGTGGTCTATCTTATTGCTGCCATTGTAATAATTTCTATTCTCACGAATAAATCTCCCTTTTATCTCATCGGTGGTTTGGGCGCTTTTGCTGCTGTTTTGATGCTGGTGTTCAAAGATACCAGTTTGGGTTTTGTTGGGGGCATTTTGTTGCTTGAGAACGATATGGTGCGTTTGGGCGATTGGATAGAGATGCCCGGTAGTGCCATAAACGGGGTGGTCGTGGATATGTCGTTGACAATTGTGAAGGTCAGGAATTTCGATAATACCATTGTTACCATTCCTCCCTATTCATTGATTAGCGGAAGTTTTATAAATTGGCGCGGTATGAGCGAAAGTGGTGGGCGGCGTATTATGCGCGGATATACCATCAAAACCGATAATATAAGAATATGTTCTGAAGCGTTTCTCAATAGAATGCGTAGTTTCTCCTCCGAAATGGAACGTTTTATAGATATAATGTCTGTGGATGCCGGTGATGTCGGTTCTGAGACTTCCGAGGAGGCTATGTATGGAACGATAGATACCAATTTGGGCCTCTTTCGGGCTTATGTTACATATTATTTGAAAAACCATCCGTTGTTGCGCAAGGATATGTTGGTGATGGTGCGTACTCTTTCGCCGACCGAGTATGGCTTGCCGTTGCAGATATATTGCTTTACAAGTGATACGGATTGGAGTCATTACGAGAGCATACAATCGGGAATTATGGAACATCTCGCGGCCACAATGCCGGCTTTCGATCTCATTCCTTATCAGTCGAGTTCGTCGCACGACTCCATGATTAATGGACTTGTCGAGCGTGGCTATCCCATTGAGAAGATTGTCGGTATTCCTGTTGGTGCTCTTCCTGAATGATAAAGTGGTTGAACAATAAGTCTGTTTTGTCGTTACGTTTACTTTGACACTGCTCATTCACGTTACGTAAAATGCGCTGTGTCGGACTTCGCAAGGCTAAAATTACATCTTTTTATTCAACCACTTTATAACTAAGGCATCTAAAATTTTAGATGCCTTAGTGAATTTTATTGATGTGTGTCTCTTAGCAAATCGTTTACGGTTTTTACGGGGTTGAATGTGCTTAGAGGTACCTCTACGAATACTGTGTTCCAGTCGCTCATGGCTCCGTTCCACAATCCGGGTAATTCCATAGCTTTCAGCTCTCTGCCATTTTTTGACTTGTGTGATATGAAACCTGTTGATGGGTCTACATAGGTGGGTAAATTAAATTTCTCGCCTTTGTAGTTCTTTACCGAGCATACGAGGTCTACGGGGTTGAAGTGTGTGCCCCTTTCGAACATCTCTTTTGCTTTGGGGTTGTTCATATCTATCTGTGAGCTTTCGAGAATTTGTAGTGACACGGTACCGTCGTTGTTGTAGGCAAGGAAAGGACCTCCGCCCGGTTCGCCCACGTTTTTCACCATGCCACATACACGCATGGGGCGGTTGAGCTTTTTGCGCAGATATATCACGAGGTCGCAGTCCTCGAGGTGTTTTATTTCGCTGCTGCGGCAGAACAATTTCTGTTGTACAAAGCGGATAATCTCTTCAATCTGTTCGTGTGTGTATTTTCCGGAGTCTATCAGACGAAGATATTCAAATGCCTTCTTTTGCAATGATACAAGAAGTCCGGCTATCACTTTTTTGTATGTTACGGTGTCGCTTTTCAGCCTGTCGGGGACAACATTGTCTATGTTTTTAATGAAAATTATATCAGCATCAATGTCGTTGAGGTTTTCAATGAGCGCGCCGTGTCCTCCGGGACGGAAAAGGAGTTTGCCATCTTCGCGGAAGGGGTTGTTGTCGGAGTCGACAGCTATAGTGTCGGTGCTCTGTTTCTGCTCCGAGAATGTTACTTCGTATTCTACGTTAAAAAGTTTTTCGTAGTATGCACGGCGTTGTTCGACGAGTTTCTCGAACATAGAGCGATGGTTGGGCGATACGGTGAAGTGCAGTCGCACCTTGCTTCCCATGGCTGAGTATAGTGCGCCCTCTACAAAATGCTCTTCAACAGGTGTGCGCTTTGCATCGTCATAGTTGTGGAATTTCAGCAAGCCTTTGGGCAGTGAACCGTAGTTCATTCCTGTGCTGTCAAGCAGGTTGAACACAACGGTTTTGTATTTATCTGTAGCCAACAGCTCTTTTATGGTCGCCGAGTTGTTTTTGACACATGTCTCGTCGAGCTCTTTGTAAAAAGCAAATTTCTCAATGTTGGCAAAGAAGTTTTTTTCAAAATCGCTCTGTGGTTCGTCGTGGTCGCTGCTGAGAAATGAGAAAAGGTCTTTAAACATGCGGCTGGCTGCACCCGATGCAGGCACAAACTTAAGCACGCTCTTGTCGCTTTTGCAATATTCGTCCCATGTGGTGAGATACTCTTTTACCTCTTCGTCGCTCGGGGCAAGTATACCTTGTCCAACAGCTGCGGCTGTCTCAATCTTGAGATAGGGGAAGCCTGTTACGAAATTTTTTAACTGCTCGGCAACTTTTTCTTCCGATATTCCTTTTTCCTGTAATAATGTTTGGTCGGCTTTGCTAATCATAGTTTTCTGTTTTTTAGCGTTCAACAACAGTGTATATTCTTATGGAATAACAAAATTGGCAGGGAAATGTATCTGTTGTTCCCTTTTTTGTCGTCGCTCGAATGTTACACGTCTATAGTTTCAATTCACAAAAATAAAAATAAAAAACTAAAAACATTATAATTTTTTATCTATTTTAAGGAAGAAAAACTATCTTTGTTTCAGAAAAGCAGAACATCCTTGTGAAATTATTAAATTGACGGATGGGAGGGACGATGATTGTGTATGATGATTCTAAAATGTGTATAGCTATGTCCGAATTTATATTATTTGCAAACGAAGAGAAAAAAGAACTTCTTGCACTCTGTCGTGAATTGCAGCAGAATGTTGAGGAAAAATTAGAGCCCACAGATTATTTAAATTTGAAGAAATATCTTGACGGAGCTGTGGCGCAGGGGAGAATAGTGCGCAACAAGTTTGGACTTAACCCGATATTGCTTGATATGCACACCGCCTATCTTGTGGGGCAGGAAATTGGTCATCGCCGCGAGATTGTAATGAGTATAATGCTCAACCGTTGTGTGCAATGTGGCGTGGTAACCATAGATGAAGTTTCCGAGAAATTTGGGGAAAATGTAACCAATATCCTATCGGGACTTGCCAAGATAAATGCTCTGTATGCAAAGAATCCGACGGTGGAAAGCGAAAATTTCCGTAATTTGCTTCTATCTTTTGCCAACGATATGCGCATCATACTCATAATGATTGCCGACCGTTTGGTGCTTATGCGTCATATTGCTGTCAGCGACAACGATGAGGCACGTCGTATGGTGGCACGCGAGGCTTCGCAACTATATGCTCCGCTTGCCCATAAATTGGGATTTTACAAACTGAAGTCGGAACTCGAAGATCTTGTGATTAAATATACCGAGCCGGAGGTTTATGCAGAACTGAGCCGTAAACTCGAAGAGACTGCTGCGTCACGCGAGGATTATATGAAGAATTTTATTTCTCCAATAACAAAGTCGCTCAACAGCAATCCGCATATAAAATACCGCATAAAAGGACGTACAAAGTCAATACACTCCATATGGCAGAAGATGAAGCGCCAGAAAAGACCTTTCGAGGGTATATACGATATTTTTGCAATACGCATTATCATCGATAGCAAACCCGAGAATGAAAAGAGTGAATGTTGGCAGGTGTATTCATTGGTGACCGACCTATATACGCCAAATCCTCACCGTCTGCGCGACTGGCTTTCGGTGCCAAAGAGCAATGGTTACGAGTCGTTGCATACCACAGTGATGGGCCCCGAAGGACGTTGGGTGGAGGTGCAGATACGCACCGAGCGAATGGATACCATTGCCGAGCATGGTCTTGCTGCACACTGGAGATATAAGGGTATAAAGAGTGAAAAAGGACTCGATAATCTGCTGGCTTCCATTCGCGACACTTTGGAACATATTTCAGACGAAGATGTTTCTGAGAACAAGTTCAAGATGGAACTCTACAAGGAGGATATTTTTGTATTCACTCCCAAAGGTGACCTCTTCCATCTGCCCAAAGGTGCTACCATACTCGACTTTGCTTTCTGCATACATACCGGAGTGGGCAGCCGTTGCACAGGTGCTCTTGTAAATGGTCGAAACGTGCCGCTTAAACATGTTCTGAGCAATGGCGACCAAGTGGAGATTGTTACGTCGAACAGCCAGACGCCCAAGCAGGCATGGCTGGGAATAGTTCGAACGTCGCGTGCGAGAGCAAAGATACGTCAGGCACTGAAAGATATTGGCGCACGTCAGGCTGCGCTTGCTCGCGAGACCATTGAACGTAAGTTTAAAAATCACAAGATAGACTTCGATGAGCGTCAGATGGACAGGCTCATACGCAAGATGGGTTTTAAACGCCTTACTGAGTTCTACCAGCAGGTGGCTGACGGATATATTGATGTAGGTAATGTGTTGCAACGTTATCAGGAGATGTTTGCCGAGGATAATGCTGTGAACGATGTTGTTCACAGCGCGCAAGATTTTACATTGCAGAACGAGATGGATAGTGCCGGAGCTGGCGACATTCTTGTTATCGAACGCAACCTGAAAGGGGTGGATTATAAATTTGCAAAATGTTGTACCCCCATCTTCGGCGATGATATTTTTGGCTTTGTAACCATCAGTGGAGGTATATCTATACATCGCAAGGATTGCAGCAATGCCCGTCAGTTGCGCGAACGCTATCCTTGGCGCATTATAGAAGCTCGTTGGAGCGACAAGGATAGCAACGGAAAATCTCTTTATGCTGTAAATCTGCGCATAGTGGGTCACGACGATATAGGTATTGTCACAAACATTACCTCTGTCATAACGCAAGAGAAAGATGTTATTCTGCGAAGTATAAACATCGACTCACACGACAATCTCTTCTCGGGTACCTTGACGTTGCTTGTCGACGATTATGGCAGGCTGAACAAACTTATACGCAAGATTGAGGGTATAAAAGGTGTGAAACAGGTTATGCGCGTGTAGACGCCTTTTATGGAATGTCTCTTTAAAAGAAACATAGGAAGTACGATTTATGAAACTACTATATTTTATATTGTTACTGTCGATGTTGTCGGTAAGTGCGCTCGGCAAGCCGGCAGACAGGCGAATGCGCACCTACAAACAATCCGATGGCTCAACGCTCACTTATCGTCAGATGGGCGATGAATATTTTCACTACTATTGCACTGCCGATGGCAAACCTCTTGTGCGTGAGACGAACGGCGATTTTTCTTACGCTGCAATCTCTGCCGACGGACAGTTGGTGAGCAGTAGTTTACTTGCACACGACAAGGAGGCACGCACAACAGCTGAACATTCTTTATTGTCGGCGAACACTTATGCGGGCATGGAAGAGTTGTTGCATAAGACTGCATTGCAACGCCGAGTCGCATCGACCAAAGGAGTTGTGCCCACAACCGAATATTCCGATACACTGAAACAGACCATAAAACCTATAGGAAAAATAAATGTTCCCGTGCTTTTGGTACAATATCAGGATGTGAAATTTACATTCGGGAAAGAAATGATAGCCAAAAACTACAATGGAGAGAATTTTGTGGGGCTTAACGGCAAAGGAATAGGTAGTGTACGTGACTATTTCATTTCTCAGTCCGATTCTTTGTTTACTCCTAATTTTGTGGTTCTCGATGTTGTGACACTTGCTAATAATATGGAGTATTATGGCGCAAACGATGCTTCGGGCGATGATGTGCACCCCGAGGAGATGGTCACAGAGGCTTGTGCTGCTCTCGATGCAAATGTCGATTTTTCTATTTTCGACAATGACGGCGATGGTGAGGTGGAATTTGTTTATTGCGTGTATGCCGGATATAGCGAGTCGAGTGATGCACCCGAGAATACAGTGTGGCCACATCAGTGGACACTGTCGGCAACCAACAAGGTGATGACTGTCGACGGGGTGAAGATAAACAAATATGCCACAAGCAGTGAACTTGCCTACAACGAAGAGACGCAAGGTGAAAATGGTGCGCAACTCGATGGGATAGGCTCGTGTTGTCACGAGTTCTCGCATTGTTTGGGGCTTCCCGACTTTTACGACACTTCGGGTCGTTCCTATGCCAATTTCGGAATGGATTATTGGGATTTGATGGATTATGGTTGTTACAATCTCGATGGCTATGTTCCCATAGGGTATAGTGCCTATGAACGCGATTTTATGGGTTGGCGCAAATTACAGCCGCTAACCACTCGCGGGAACTACAGCATGAAGGCTCTTACCGAGGGAGGCATTGGGTATAAAATAACAAGTGATGTCAACGTGAATGAATATTACATCCTTGAAAACCGTCAAGCATCGGGGTACGATGCGCACATCTTCAACAGTGGAATGTTGATAGTTCATGTGGATTATTCCGAGAATGTATGGGGTAAAAATGAGGTGAATTCCAATCTGGCCTTGCAACGCTATACACTGATACCTGCTGACAACAAGTTGTTGACATACTACCGCGCAACAAGCAATGCACAATATGAAGCAAGCCTACGTGGCGATGTGTGGCCCGGAACATCGGGAAATAAAGAATTGACCAATGAAAGCACGCCGGCAGCCACTCTGCACACAGGCGGTTACATGAATAAATCTGTGAGAAACATAGCTCTCGAGGATGGTGTTATATATTTTTCTTTTATGAAGGATAGCCTTTCTTCGCCTGTTCTATCCTTGCCATCGGCAGTCTCTTCTGCCGGATTTACAGTGGAGTGGGATACGGTGCAATATGCCGACCTCTACGAAGTGGAACTTATCAGAGTGGATAAGGTGAAGGAAAATGAGGGTGATATATATAATTTACTTACTGAGGATTTTCTTGGTTGTAACCTTGCTGCTACGGAAATAACATATAAACTGGATAGTTACACTATTGAAAGCGGGTGGAACGGATACAATCTTTGGAGCGAGACGGGTGTGCTGCGCATTGGTAGCTCTTCGGATTATGGCGAGCTTTATACACCATTCTTTGCAACTCCCGCAGATGGTGATATCACCGTATGTTTCTCTGCAAAAAAATATAGCAGCAGCGATGCGGCTGTCACTCTTTCGCTCTATTCTGAGTTTAAAGATGCTGATGCTGAAGATTACGACGTTTTTGAAATTGGTAACGAGTGGGAGAATTATTGGTATACATTCTCAAAAGAGGGTAGTGAGGCTTCGCTATTTTTCACCACGGAGGATAGTGAGAATACACGCGTCTGCATTGACGATATTATTGTCACGCAAGAGAGTACTGAACGAGAAGTTGTTATCGGTAGTTACGAAACTTCAGCGACAGAATTCTCATTCTCCGGGCTGTCTGTAGGAAAGTATCGTTGCAGGGTGCGTGCAAAAGATAGCACAGATGATGGTGTCACTTCGAAGTATTCATCAAAGTTAGAAATAATATTAGGTGATAATACCGGAATCTCCTTCCCCGACAATGATTCCGAGGATGAAAATGTGGAGATATATTCTCTCACCGGTGTCACAATCTATAAAGGTACAAAAAAGAATATTCCCCGGCTTCAGCCTGCTGTTTATGTGGTGCGTCAGAGTGGAAAAATCCAAAAGATGTTAATCAAGTAAAGTATATAAATACTATATTTGCGCCAACTAAAATAAAACAGACAAATATGAAAAGAGGAATGTTTGCACTCATGATGTTGGTTATGATTCCCATGGGTGCTCTTTTCGCCAATGACGAAAACAACAAAGAGACAACAGATGTGTCGGTCACCGAAAAGGTGGATTTCAGTATCAGTAGAACCATGCACGATCCGGCGACAGTGCCGGCAACAGATGCCACCGCTGCTCCTTACAACTCTTTGAATTTGGAGATAGGGCTCAGCAAGTTGAGAATATTCGGATCTGCGCAGTCTATATATGATTATAACAGAACAAGTGGAGTCGATAAAAATGC
>JAFTTA010000243.1 GCA_017467015.1 Bacteroidaceae bacterium | reverse complement strand
ATTGGCAAATGTATCCGAAGTATTCGTCTATGCCCCGTTTGTCGGGGGTGTAGTCGGATGCTTCATGACCTGCAGCCCATTTTCCGAACATTCCTGTTGTGTAACCGTTGTCTTTCAGTATTTGCGGTATGTTTATGTGACGTGTGTCGTAAGGGTGTTGTCCGGCAATGGCATAGTCGTTGTTTTCGCCATATTTTACATTTCCGCTCCAATATTCCTTGTTGCCTCGCACCTCTGTGTGTCCGCAGTGCTGACCTGTCATCAGCGAGCAACGCGATGGGGCACTGACAGGGCATCCGCAGTAGGCTTGCGTGAAGCGCATTCCTTCGCGTGCCATCTTGTCTAAGTTGGGGGTGCTGATGTACTCCTGTCCGTAACATCCTACATCGCCATAACCGAGGTCGTCGCATAGTATAACAAGTATGTTAGGCTTTTGCTCTTGTGCTGTCACGTTGCAGGCAATCATTGTCGCGATTAGGAATAGGAGGTCTCTGCTTTTCATTGTCCCTTTGATGTAATTTTTGTAAAGATATGTTTTTTTATTTGCAAATGCAAGAGTGTTTGTGAAAATGATGTGTGCTTAAAAGGAGTGCTTTTCTTGCATATGCGGGTAGCTGACAAGAGAGTGGTTCAGAAGTCATTTGATAAAGGCAATCTACCCCGCCAAAATAACTCTGGCGGGGTTGATTGTTCTAAAAGTAGGCTTTTTGGTCACCCACTTGTATGAAAAGTTTGTTTTTGTTACTTGGCAAGCTCTTTTACTATCTTCTGCATTTCGGGATATTGTTCCTCCATGCTTGTGAGCAGTTTGTATTGTGCTGCTGTACGTACAAGATTGTGCTTGGGATAGCGTGTCTTGTAGTATGTGTCGCCGTCGATGTAGTCCATGAGGAAACGAAGCACTTGCTCGTATGTGATGTAGAGCGCCGAGAATGCCAACCATTCTTTTTCGGTCTCTGTCATAGATGCGCAGCGCTCCGACAAGTAACCGGCTGTGTAGTGTTTGAATGTCTCGATGTTCATTGATACGCGGCTGAGGTCTTCGTCGTCCTCGGCACCGGTATTGGTGTATGAACGGATGGCATCGCCAAAGTCGTTGAGCGATGTGCTGCTCATCACCGTGTCGAGGTCGATGACACAAAGCACTTCGTCGTTCTGGTCGAAGAGAATGTTGCTCAGTTTGGTGTCGTTGTGTGTCACACGCATGGGCAGGCGTCCGTCTTCTACCATTTCCCAGAAAGCAAGCATTTTCTCGCGACGCGATTCAATCCACTCGATTTCTGTTGCAAGCTCGGCTTTGCGTCCTGCTTTGTCGGCAGCAAGAGCTTCGTCCCACTGCTGGAAACGCCAGCGGATGTTGTGGAAGCCTTTGATTACTTCTGCAAGGGGCTCTGTGAAGTCGGCAAGTTGTGCTTGGAATTTACCGATACCTTTGCCGCCCATGAATGCGAGACGGGGAGTGTCGGCTACGTCGTGTGTTATGGAGCCTTCAATGAATGTGCATACTGCCCAATAGTTGTCGCCATCCTTGTAATAGAGGGCGCCGTCCTTGGCGGGAACCACTGTGAGCACTTCGCGCATGGGGTCGCCGCCTGCTGCTGCTACCTTGGCTTTGATGTGTGTGGTTACACGCTGTATGTTGTCCATCATCCCGGGTACATCGGGGAATATCTGATGGTTCTTGCGTTGAAGAATGTAGTTGGGGGTGTCACCTTCTGTCTTCACAATAAATGTGTCGTTGATGAATCCGTCGCCCAATGCTTTTATCTCGGCGATGGTGCCTTCAAGTGCAAATTTTTCGGCAATTGCCAACATTTTTGTATCTGCCATATAATGTTTTGTTTAATGGTGGATTAACCGGTCTTTTGAAATATTAAGTAAGCAGTGCAATGATGCTTGTCGTCAAGCATCATTGCACTGCTTATTGTTTTCTTATTCAGCGTAGTAGAACTTGAGTCCGTCAACTTTGTTCCAGTCGCCACGTGTGAAATCGGGTACTTTAACAGGTTTGCTGCCGTTCTCGATAGAGATTCTGGTAAGCTCGCCCATTGAACTCCACTCTGCTGTGTCGTATACGTCCATGTCGAGGGGAAGACCATTGCGCAAGCAGTAAACAAGGCGGTAGTCCATGATGAAGTCCATACCTCCATGACCTCCTACGAGCTTAGCTTTCTCGCCAATCTCTTTCTGGATGGGGTGCTGGTATTTTGCCTTCATCTCCTCAACTACGCTTGCGGGTGCAAAGCTGTGGTGGTCGAGAGCCTCGATGTTGGGTGCGTCAGCATCGTTGCCGGCAACAGCTTTCAACTGATCGAGCTTGAATGTATAGCCCTGTGTGGGGTATTTGTTCGCAAAACCCTCTGTTCCTACAAGCTGATACATACGGCTGTAGGGACGGGGAGTCATTACGTTGTGCTGCATGTCAATGGTGTAACCCTTGTGTGTGCGGATAAGGGTGTTGATTTGGTCACCGTGCATACATGTATCTGTCTTTTCGCTCATCATCTCGCGAACGATTTTTGTACCGTTGACTGATTTTGTAGACATTGCTACGAGGTAGTCGAGCTTGTCGCCGCGGTGGATGTTCATTGCCTGGCAGTTGGGACCAATGCCGTGTGTAGCATATACGTCGCCGTTGTTTGCTGCGTTGTACTCAAGGCGCCAGTTGTCAGCATAGTGTTTCCAGAAGGGCTCGAGGTTGTGGATGTAAGCACCCTCGGCGTGGATAATCTCACCGAATACGCCTGCCTGAGCCATGTTGAGGGTTGTGAGCTCGAAGTGGTCGTAGCAGCAGTTCTCAAGTATCATACAGTGTACCTGATTGCGCTCTGCTGCGTCTACAAGCTGCCAGCACTCCTGAACTGTGTTTGCGCTGGGAACCTCGATGGCTACGTGTTTGCCCTGCTCCATTGCGTAGAGAGCAACGGGAACGTGCATCTGCCATGATGTTGCAATGTAAACGAGGTCGATGTCTTTGCTTTCGCAAAGCTGTTTGTAACCTTCTTCACCGCTATATATTTTTGCTTTGGGCATGCCTGCTTTGTCGAGGTAGCCCTGGCAACGTTCTGCTCTTTCGGCATATTTGTCGCAGAGACCATTGATTTGCACACCTTCGATGTGTGTGAAACGCTCAACTGCGCCGGGACCACGCATGCCAAGACCTACAAAACCAACGCGAACTGTTTCGAGAGGTTTTGCGCGGAATTCAATCATGCTCTTTTGGCCGGGAGCGCGTTGGGGCTCGTCAAGTACAATTACACCATCTACAATCTTGTAGTCTACACTTGCTTTGTAGAGATTGTTCTGCTGGCAGTCGTTCTGAGGACAACTGCATGCAGTGAACATCAGTGATATTGCAAATAGCAACATACCGAGAATAGTTTTTGTCTTTCTCATGTCTTTTTTGTTTTTAATTTATTAGTTGAATTGAATGTTTTACTGCATGAATGTTATAAATGCCAAATAGCGCATTATTTTGCAAATATAACAAAAAATTGTTTTGCAAAGTTATAAATAGTGTTTTTTATATATTTTTTTGTAAAAATGTAGCTCTGTAAAGAAATTCTGTGTACATTTGACAAATGGACTTTTTTTAAAACTTTTTTATATATGGCAAATTATGTAATTGGAATCGACCTTGGTGGCACTAACACTGTTATCGGTCTTGTTGATGCTAGTGGAAAAATTCTTGCTAAGGATGATTCGGTAAAGACACAAAAGTATGCGGAGCTTAACGACTATGCCGATGCGGTGGTTGCTGTTATCAATAAATTGGCAGCAGACAATTCTGTGGCAATGTCCGACATTGAGGGTATAGGTGTGGGCGCTCCTATGGGCAATTATTATAGCGGTGACATTGAAAATGCTGCCAATCTTCCTTGGAAAGGTCGTGTCCCCTTGGGTCGCGTACTGACCGAAAAAAGCGGACTGCCCACTAAGGTTACTAACGATGCCAACGCCGCCGCAATAGGTGAGATGAAGTATGGTGCTGCAAAAGGTATGCGCGACTTTATCGTTATTACACTTGGTACCGGTGTAGGTAGTGGTATCGTGTCGGGTGGTAATCTTATATATGGCCATGATGGTCTTGCAGGTGAGCTTGGACACGTAACTGCTTATGAGCGCGAAGGTCGCCAGTGTGGTTGCGGACGTATCGACTGTCTCGAAACATATGCTTCGGCAACAGGCTTCGTGCGCACAGCAAAGGCATGGCTCGAAAAACGCGACGATGCTACTGTGTTGCGTAGCGTTTCTCCCGATGAACTGACCTCGAAAATGATTTATGATGCAGCGGTGCAGGGCGATGCTTTTGCAAAAGAGTTGTTTGAGTTTACCGGTGCCATTCTTGGCGAAGCTTTCTGTGACTTTATCGCATTCTCAGTTCCTCAGGCAATCATCCTTTTCGGTGGTCTTGCCAATGCGGGCGAATTGTTGCTTGAACCTATCCGCACACGTATGAACCAAAAAGTTGTTTCGTTCTGGAAGAATAAGGTCGATATTTTACAATCGAGCCTTTCCGGAGCCGATGCAGCCGTGCTCGGTGCTTCTGCTTTGGGTTGGAAGTAAGAACTGCTGATTTTTTAAATATATTTGAACGGGAAGAGGCCTCTTCCCGTTTTTTTATCTGAAAAAAACAAGATATTCTTTGTGTTATAACAAAAATTAAGTCTATCGTTTTTCTTTTTTAATGTTAAATGTGTATTTTTGCCATTAATTGTGGAGTGCTGTAACCATAGCACGCGAAATGGTAAAATGGCTCTTCACCGGCGCGGAAAACCGCTATTGTATAACGTATGAGGTTACGTAACTATTGTCGGAAATATGTTATGGTTTTTTAACTTCTGTAACAAAGAACTTAACTATGAAATATCATTTGTTTTTAGCAGGAAAAATCAATTTGGCTTCTTCCTCATTTAAGAAGACTATCTGTCTGTTAGTGCTGCTGTTTGTAGTTAATAGCCTTGCT
>JAFTTA010000242.1 GCA_017467015.1 Bacteroidaceae bacterium | reverse complement strand
CAATACAGCAGCCAGTCAAAAGAGTTGCAGATGCAGTTGAAAATGGCTGAATTCATTAAAGAATACCTCGAGGACCCCACAAAAGCACGCGACCTGATACCCGCAAACACAGGTGTCGACATGAACATCGAGACTCAGATTGCCATCTACAACACCAACAAGCTGAAACGCGACAAGCTCATAGAGGGCAGCAGCAACAAAAACCCTGTGGTGCAGGAACTGAATCTCACACTCAACGCCATGCGTCAGAACATCATCGGCGCGGTAGACAACACCATCACCGGCATCAGTGCCAAGCTGAACGAAGCACAAAACATGGCATCGCAAGCACAATACAAAGTGTCGCACGTGCCCACCCAACAGCGCGAAATGGCATCGAAACAGCGCCAGCACCGCATAAAAGAGGAACTCTACCTTTACCTGCTCAATAAACGCGAAGAGAACATCCTGGCACAGGCAACCACTGAATACGATGCACGCGTGCTCGACCCCGCCGGAGGTGACGACAGCCCCATCTCGCCAAAAGCACAGGCGCAAATAGTACAAGGAGTGATGAAAGGTGCAGCCCTGCCCTTCGTCATCCTCATGGCAATGCTATTCTTCGACACACGCATACGCAGCCGTAAAGACGTGGAAGATGCCACCAGCGTACCCTTCCTCGGCGAAATACCCAACGACAAACAGAAGAAAACCGAAAAAATCAATGGTGAAGAAAAAGTTGTGCTGCGCATAGGCGGACGCGACATCATATCCGAGTCATTCCGCATAGTACGTACCAACATGAACTTCATGCGAGTGAAATCGGAAGAGATGAAGGTAATCACCTTCAGTTCGTTCGGTGCAGGCGCAGGAAAGACCTACGTGTCTACACACCTTGCAGCAAGCTTTGCCCAGACAGAGAAAAAAATTGTCTTCCTCGACCTCGACATACGTAAACGCACACTGACAAGCATGTGTGCGCTGCAAAAAGAGCGTAAGGGAATGACCACCTACCTTGCCGGCGACGCCAACATCGACGAAATAATACACAAAAACGTATTGTGCGACAACCTCGACATAATCCCCGCAGGTCCCCTGGCACCCAACCCCTCGGAACTGCTGATGAGCAACCGTCTCGACGAGCTTATCGCCGAACTGCGCACACGCTACGACTACATCTTCCTCGACAACGTGCCCGTGCATGTGGTAGCCGACGCAACCATCACCAACCGCGTCACCGACCTCACAATCTTCGTGTTGCGTGTGGGCAAGATAGACCGTCGCATGCTCCCCGAACTCGAAAAGCTCTATCGCAGCGAGCAACTGAAAAACATGGCACTCATCCTCAACGGCTCACAACCCAAACGCAGGGGCTACGGCTAGGGATATGGTTACGGGTACGGAAGCGAAGAGGAAGGCGAGAAAAAAGGAATTAAACGTCTGTTCAAGAAAAAGAAAAAATAATTCCGCAGAAACTCGCACAAGGAATAATTGATTGAAAAACAGTTGCATAGCCCACAAATGGCATGCAACCCCACGACCATAAAACAATGAGATTAAACAGCGACCTTGTACTGCGCAAAGTAAAAGACGACTATCTGATAATAAACCCATTCTCGGAAACCGTAGACATGACTCAGGTGTTCACGCTGAACGAAACGGCAGCATGGCTGTGGCAACAAATGGAAGGCAAAGAATTTGAAGCCGAAGACCTTGCCCGGGCAATGCTCGACGAATACGACGTCGACGAGCCGACAGCCCGCCAATGTGCCAACGACCTTGCCGAACAATGGCTTGCCACAGGCATGGCAACAAAATAGACGATGCAAAAAGATCTTCGGAAGATATTTTTCCAACTGCTTCAGCAAGGACTGTGGGGAAAGATGTCGGAAAACAACATCCCGACACTCACACCTCAGGAGTGGGATGAGATATATCGCATCTCACGCAAACAAGCAGTCCAAGGCATCATCTACGACGGCATAAACCAGCTCGACAGCGACCATCAACCGCCAATGGCACTGATGATAAGATGGACAGTGGAAATAGATGCCATTGAACGAGCCAACAAAAAGCAGAGAGAGACGATAGAACAGTTGCACTCCATCTTCACCCAAGAGAACAACCTCCCACTCATACTGCTAAAAGGTCAGGCCAATGGCGCACACTACCCCGCACCCGACCACAGAATATGTGGCGACATAGACCTCTACTTCTACGACAAAGCCGAACAAGCACACAGCATAATAGAAGAGAAAGGGATATACATAGAAAAAGAGACATCGCGTAAAAAGTCGAACAACGCCACATACACATTCAACGGTGTACCCATCGACCACAGAATAAGGATAATCACACTGCACAACCCATTCACACGCAGAAAACTTAAAAAACTGCAAAACCGATGGCTTGCCCCGCAGCAATTATCCACACTGAAGGTAGGCAGCACCGACATAGCGACCCTGCCACCAACAGTCAGCCATCTGATGCAGATAGCCCACATACAAAAGCACCTGCTCACCGAAGGCATAGGTCTGCGCCAAATGTGCGACATGGCAATGACACTACATGCCACACACCACGCACTAGACACCCACAAACTTGCTAAACAACTGAAAACCCTGGGGCTATACAAAATAGCCCTGCTTATATACGCCTTCATAGAGCAATACCTGGGCTACCCACGCACCAAACTACCACTACCCACCGGCTACAACCCGCAACCACTGCTGCAAGAGATATGGGAGAGCGGCAATTTCGGGCAAACAGACAAACGCAACCAAAAGAGCAGCAACACACTAAAACGCAAGCTGCAAACATTTCGCAAAATACTCGAAAAATGCCTCTTGTTTGCACGATACACCCCCGGAGAAGCCTTCTGGTGGCCCATGGAAGAAATCTACAACAACAGCAAGAAACTTCTTAAAACCCTAAGGCTTTAAACAGTTTCTAAAATAACCAAGAAACCTACATGCACCAAGGCACAACAACCTGGTATCGCGTAGCCAACCAACTATTCGCAGTGAACATAGCATGGGGCGAAGACCCACGCCTGATACTGCCATCATACACCCCATTCATCGTTGCACAGCCCGCCGAAGCCGAAGAGCCACTCTTCGTGGCACAAGTAGCCGAACGCCCAACCCTCGACGGGACAAAAACCGGCAAACTGCTCGCCGACGACAGTAACGACATGGGCAGATGGAAACTCTACAGCACCGAAGACGGATTTTGCCTCGACCTGCAATACGTCACCGGTCACCCGTGGCACCGCATGACATTCGACAACGATTTTAAAGAGATAAAAATAGGCATAGACCGCAACGACCCCTATGCCAACCACTCCATCAACTCGCTCACCATGATGATATTTGCCCAGTCGGCAACAGTCCGCAAGACACTGCTACTGCACTCGT
>JAFTTA010000241.1 GCA_017467015.1 Bacteroidaceae bacterium | reverse complement strand
TGCTTATGAGGAGTATTGGATCACCTTCAATGTTTGGACTGTTCTCCTGAAACAGTTCGTTGATGGTCATGTACGCGGGACTCCACAGCGGTACATTGCTCATCTCTTTGAGGTATTCGTTGAAAAAGAGACCGGCACGCTTGTTGGGGAACACGACGGCTACATCGGCGAGATGGTTGCCGTATTTTTCGTATACATCTTTAGCGACTTGTTTCAGAAAGGGTTCCATACGTCTATACCTTTTTTATATCATTTTTATATACATACCATAAGTAGCCTGTGACATTCGTATAGCTCATTTTGCCGAGCAGTTCCATATAGCTTTTTACCTGCTCGATATGCTCGGGGTGTGGGGTGCCGAACTTGAAGTCTACTACTATGGCGTTTTCTCCGTCAATCATCACTCGATCGGGGCGTTTAGTGGTTGTTTTCTCTTTTTCCTTGCAGAGTATGGTGCACTCGTTGTAGAGTTTATATCTGCCGCTGAACCACTCGGCTGCTTGTGGGTTGTCGAGGGCTTTTGTAATTAGCTTTTCAATGTTGTCGCTCTCTTTTTGTGTGGCAATAATACCTTCGAGGAGCATCTTTTTCAGTTCGCGCTTAAGTTCATTACCTGTGCGCAGTCGTGAGAGTAGTTCGTGCAATAGTTCGCCACGTGCCATGTAGTCGAGGGCTTTCTGCTCGCTTTTCTCTTTGGCTAGAAAGCGAGCGAGGTTTTTCGACTGTTTGAAGGTTAATTTGTTGTCAAATGATATGAATTTCTGTATTTCCCCTTCGGGTTGCTGTGTAAAGGGATTATCGTTTCTCTTTTTTTCTTCTGCGTGTGATGGTACAATGTTGCCATAGGTAAAGGAACCTTCTTCTTTGTCGAAATGCGCTCCGTCGATGGTTATCTCTTCGAGGAATGTAGGCAGTCGTTTGGAAATGGTGTCACCTCTGCCGCCGTTGGCGTCGGAGAATATGATGAGGTTCTTGCCGGCTCGGGTGCATGCAACGTATAGTAGGTTAAGATTGTCTACAAGCTGATAGAGATATTCATGGTTGTAGTCCTCTTTATATATTGAATCGAGCATGCTGTTTTGCAGGTCTATGGGCAATAGGCTGATTTCTTTGAAAGGCTCGACAGTTGGTTTGCACCAGAGCGTGTTGATGCGACGGTTGCCTGTCAGCTCCCACGTGCAGAATGGTATTATGACGGTGTGAAATTCCAAGCCTTTTGATTTATGTATACTTAGTATGCGCACGCCATTGCTTTCGCCTGCGGGGATTGATTTTTCATATAGTTCTTCGTCCCAGTGTGCTATGAATTCTTCAATGTCGGCAGGGTTCTCTTTCAGGAATTTAGCCGCATTGTCGAGGAAAGAGTATATGTATGCCTCTTCATCCTCTATTTTAGAGAGTTCGAGGGTAACGATAAGTTGTTCCAACAATTCGTACACAGGCTTCTTGCGCAGATTCTCTATTTGTGATGTAAATTCCTCCGGCAGAAGTGTTTGTGGTTCTTTGTGAATAATTTTGTCGTAATTTATCTTTTCGCTTTTGATGGCTTGTGAATGTAGGTTTGCAAGCAGCAAGGCGTTTATCTTATCGTCGGGTGTAGATATGTGTCGCAGTGCCGCAATCAATATTTGCAGGGCAGTGGAATTGCATAGCTGATATGCGTCGTCTGATGTTATGGTGTGACCCGGAAAATGTTGAGCAAAAATCTCTGCGATATGAGGAATTTCTTTATTGTACCTCACAAGTATTGTGATATCCGAAGGGGCAACTTGCTTGTGGTTTATGAGGTTGTCGAGTGTCTCTATAAGTCTATTATATACATTTGTCTCGTATCCATCGTTGCTGTCGTCTATCATTTTGACCTCAACATAGCCTTTGCATGTGGCCGTAAGGATTTCTTGTTCTACGTCGCTATAAGCTCGCAGTAGTTCTTCGCCACTCTTTCCAAGTTCTTTGGTATATTGTTCGCTAATTTTTTTCGCGGCAATAGTGAAGAACTTGTTGTTGAAATTAATAATATTATGTTCGCTTCGTCTGTTGGCTTTGAGTGTGATTATATCGAGCATTCTCTCGGGGAATTGCTTCTCGAGGTTGTTTAGTATGCTCCAGTCGCTGTTGCGCCAACGATATATGGATTGTTTTACATCGCCCACTATGAGGCTTCTGTTGCCTCGTGAGATAATTTCATCCATCAGTACTTTGAAGTTTTTCCATTGCAGTGCCGATGTATCCTGAAATTCATCAATAAAGAGGTGGCGTATCTCGTTGCTGCTCTTTTCAAAGATGAACGATGTATTTCCTGTTATCATTTTACTCAGCAAAAAGGTTGTCGGTGCCAACAGAAAGCGGTTTTCGTTGTTGTTCTCTTCCTGCAATATTTTTGCTATGCTGTTCAGCAGACGAAGCTGGTGGAAACGCTTTAGCGAGAGACGGC
>JAFTTA010000240.1 GCA_017467015.1 Bacteroidaceae bacterium | reverse complement strand
TATTGGTAGCGCTCGCATTGAAACAAACAAGTGAACTTGTGTTTCGCTCGCTTGCACAATAGTTCGGCAATAAAAAGATACAAAAGCGGCTTGCACTATCTTTAAATAAGATAGGCGGCGCCTCGGCAATAAAAAAAAGCCAGCTTTTTTTGTATTGCTCTCGGCTTGCACTATCTTTGCAAAATATAGGTAAACTGCCACACAATCACAAGTATAAATAAAAAAAACAGATAATAGACAGATGGAAAAGAAGTTCAAAAGAACGTTGGTGACATCGGCACTGCCCTATGCCAACGGACCTGTTCACATAGGACACCTTGCAGGTGTATACGTACCTGCCGACATTTATGTGCGCTATCTGCGTCTGAAAGGCGAAGAGGTGTTGTTCATCGGTGGTTCCGACGAGCATGGAGTGCCCGTAACCATTCGCGCAAAGAAAGAGGGATGCACCCCTCAGGATGTTGTCGACCGCTATCACAACATAATAAAGGAGTCATTCGAGGGCTTCGGCATTTCGTTCGACGTCTACTCACGCACAACATCAAAGACACACCACGAGGTTGCTTCAGACTTCTTTAAGAAACTCTATGAGGATGGCAAGTTTGTGGAGCTTGAGAGCGAACAATATTACGACGAGGGCGAACAGCAGTTCCTCACAGACCGCAACATCAGAGGCGAGTGCCCACGTTGTCATGCCGCCGACGCCTATGGCGACCAATGCGAGAAATGTGGTGCAACACTCTCGCCCGACGAACTTATAAACCCCTACAACGCCGACTCGGGCAACCCCCTTGTGAAACGCAAGACAACACACTGGTATCTGCCCTTGAACGACTATCAACAGTGGTTGGAACAGTGGATTCTGAACGACCACAAAGAGTGGCGCAGCAATGTGTACGGACAGTGCAAAAGCTGGCTCGACACAGGCCTGAAACCCCGCGCCGTTACTCGCGACCTCAATTGGGGCATCCCCGTACCCGTAGAGGGTGCCGAGGGTAAGGTGCTGTATGTGTGGTTCGACGCGCCCATAGGCTACATAAGCAACACAAAAGAGCTTTTGCCCGACACATGGGAAAAATGGTGGAAAGACGAGGAGACACGTCTGTTGCACTTCATCGGCAAGGACAACATTGTGTTCCACTGCATTGTATTTCCCTCAATGCTGAAGGCTCATGGCGATTACATCATCCCCGACAATGTGCCCAGCAACGAGTTTCTGAACCTTGAGGACGACAAAATATCCACATCGCGCAACTGGGCTGTGTGGCTCAACGAATATTTGGTTGACTTCCCCGGCAAACAGGATGTGTTGCGCTATGTGCTGACAGCCAATGCCCCCGAGACCAAAGACAACAACTTCACTTGGAAGGACTTCCAGGCACGTAACAACAACGAACTTGTAGCTGTGTATGGTAACTTTGTGAACCGTGCCTTGGTGCTTACAAAGAAATATTTCGATGGCAAAGTGCCTGCTTGTGGCGAACTCACCGACTACGACAAAGGCATCATCGACGAGTTTGTGAACGTAAAGAGCGAGGTAGAGAAACTACTCGACCAATTCAAGTTCCGCGAGGCACAGAAAGAGGCTATGAACCTCGCACGCATAGGCAACCGTTACCTTGCCGAGACAGAGCCATGGAAGCTTGCAAAGAGCGACTTGGAGCGCGTTGCCACCATACTGAACATTTCGTTGCAGTTGGTTGCCAACCTTGCCATAGCCTTTGAGCCGTTCCTCCCCTTCAGCAGCAAAAAACTGCGCGAAATGTTGGCAATGGAGTCATTCGAGTGGAGCAGCCTCGGCAGTCTGTCGCTTATGCCCGTAGGTCACCAGCTTGGCGAAGTGGGCTTGCTGTTCGAGAAGATTGAGGACGATGCCATTCAGGCACAGCTCGACCGCCTCGAAAGAATAAAAGAGGAGAACAAAGCCGCAAACTACAAAGCAAACCCCATACGCGAAAATATTGAATTCGACGACTTTACAAAGCTCGACATTCGCGTGGGAACAGTTCTCGAATGTACCAAAGTGCCCAAAGCAAACAAACTGCTTCAGTTCAAGATTGACGACGGACTCGAAGGACGCACCATCGTTTCGGGCATAGCCGCCCACTTCAAACCCGAGGAACTTGTGGGCAAACAGGTGTGCTTCGTAGCTAACCTTGCTCCGCGAACCATCAAAGGCATCGTCAGCGAAGGAATGATACTGAGCGCCGAGGACAACGAAGGTAAATTGTCGCTGCTCACAGTGAGCCCCGAGGCAAAGCCCGGTAGCGAAGTTAAATAACAAAAGCCACCTACGGCAGATGCGCAAAGAGGATGGTAATCTCAAGAATGCCACCGCCAAAGGATTCCTTTGGGGAGGAATGAGTAATGCCGTTTGCCAGCTGCTGAACCTTTTTTTCGGAATATATCTTGCCAACATACTCGGTCCTGACGACTACGGGCCGATAGGTATGTTGGCAATTTTTTCAGCCATCGCCGGCTCATTGCAAGAGAGCGGTTTTGTTGCCGCACTCGCCAACCGCAAAGAGGTGACACACGACGACTACAACGCCGTTTTTTGGTTCAACGTGATTAGCTCGCTGCTGATGTATGCAGCGCTGTATGCAGCCGCACCACTCATTGCCGATTATTTCCACGAGCCGGTGCTGGTGCAATTGTCGCGCTACTCGTTCATAGGTTTTGTGGTGGCCGGCTTCGGCATTGCCCCCTCGGCTTATCTGTTCCGCGAACTGAAAGTGAAACAAAAATCATTGGCTCTGATAATGTCGATAATTATATCGGGCAGCGTGGGGGTAATCATGGCAATGAACGGATATTCATATTGGGGAATAGCAACGCAAAGCATACTCTATGTTCTTGTGCGCTCACTATGTTATTGGTGGTGGTCGCCGTGGCGCCCAACGCTGAAGGTAAACTTCGCACCCTTGAGATATCTTTTTACATTCAGCTATCGACTGCTTGTAACAAACCTATTTCTGCGCATCAACTGCAATGTATTCTCGTTCATTCTCGGTGGTAACGGATATTACACCCGCACCGACGTGGGCAACTACACAAAAGCCAACGAGTGGAACATGATGGGTAGCGAAACAGTAAACGGCATGGTCAACGGAGTGGCACAGCCGGTGCTTGCACGTGTCGCCGACGACGAAGAACGGCAACTGCATGTGCTGCGAAAGATGGTGCGCTTCACTGCATTCATCGCCTTCCCTATGTTGTTGGGGCTCTCACTCGTGTCGCGCGAACTGATACTTGTGACCATTACCGGCAAATGGATTGAAAGCGCCAAGATGTTGCAGATATTGTGTTTGTGGGGTGCATTCATACCCATACAATCGTTGTTCACCAACCTGCTCATTAGCCGTGGCCGCTCGCGTGTGTACATGTGGAGCACCATAGTGCAGGGCACACTGTTGACGATAATGCTGCTGCTGCTGCGCCCCTACGGCATAACCAACATGATTATTTCGTATGTAGCACTGAACCTCATATGGCTTTTAGTGTGGCACCACTTCGTGAAGCGCGAAATTAAATTCACATTGCCAATGCTGCTGAGCGACACATTGCCCTACCTGTTGCTGTCGGCAGGCGTGATGGTTGTAACAGCCATGCTGACCGAGAGCATAGATAACATTTACCTGCTGCTGCCTGCACGCATAACCGTGGCAGCCGCACTATATATAACGGCGTTGCTCGTGTGCCGTTCGGCAGAGCTGCGCGAACTTGCAACATTTATTATCAATCGTAAAACGCAATCTGACGACCGACAATGAAAAAGATTCTTTACGACAATCAGATGTTCACGTTTCAGCGTTTCGGCGGCGTAACACGCTATTTTGCCGACCTGATATACAACCTTCCACAAAATGAATTTGTGGGAGAGTTGCCCATGTATTTCTGCGAGAACCATTATGTGACACACACATATTGCAGGGAGTACAAAAAGCTGAGTTTTCCAGAGAACTATCGTATACGCCGCCGCATATACCAATTGGTGAACCGCATAAAAACGCTTCACGCACTACGTACCGGCGGATACGATATTTTCCACCCAACATACTACAGCCCCTACTTCCTGCCGTTTGTGAAAAGCCGTAAACGTGCCTTTGTGCTGACCATACACGACATGACATTTGAGCGCTATCCACAGGATGTGCTCATTTACGACCGCACTATACCGCACAAGAAAAAGCTGATAAAGGAGGCAGACCACATTATTGCCGTTAGTGAAAACACCAAACGCGATATTGTTGAACTGTTGGGCACCGACCCCGCAAAAATAAGCGTGGTGCACCACGGCTACCTTGCCGGAGGTGCAGTGGCTCCGCAACTGTTCGACCGCTACATTCTATATGTAGGAGAGCGCAAAGGATATAAAAATTTCCTGCCGTGGCTCTCGGCTATACGCCAACTATTGGTGCTCGACCCTACACTGAAGATTGTTTGTACAGGCAGCGACTTCACATCCTCGGAACATGAGATTTTCAAGAAATGGGGAGTAGCAGAAAGCATTGTACACATAGCCGCAAACGACGCACAGATGGCATCGCTCTACCGACATGCACTATGCTTCGTATTTCCCTCGCTCTACGAGGGATTCGGCATACCCATCCTTGAGGCATTTGCCAACAACTGTCCCGTGTGCCTGAGCAACGCAAGTTGCTTCCCCGAGGTAGCTGGTGATGCAGCCATATATTTTGCACCGCACGACGCACAGTCTATGTACGATACACTGCGCGAAGTAATCAGCAACAGCACACTGCGCGACGAGCTACGTCAACGTGGCGCCGAACGCATCAAAGAATTCTCGCTGAAAAAGATGGTGCAACAGACCTGCGATGTCTATCGCAAAGTGCTATAAAACAAACAGTAAACAGAAATGAAACTTACACGCTCGGAATTTCGTCGCATACTGCCCATTGCCCGTCGCAGGATAGGCAACAAGATTGTCGCATGGGTGCAACGGCTCTTCGCCGACCGCACACTGAAAAGAAACGTCTTTGGCAGCAAGCACGAACGCAGAGCACTCATCTGCTACCTGCCCGAAGCATTCAACGGCAAACTGCCATTGTCGCACTCCAACTTCACCGAGTGCTACACAGCAGCCAAAGTGTTCCACGAATTAGGCTTCAACGTCGACTGTGCCTCGCGCGACAACGACAAGATAGACTACTCGCCATACGAAGTGGTCTACGGAATAACATCCACCGCTTATGCACGCTCGTTTTCCACAACATCCGAGCCGCTGCGCATATTCTACTCCGTGGGCGCACACACATTCCTGAATTTCAAGGTGACAGCCGACCGTTGTCGTGCGTTCCACGACGAGCATGGCAGCCATGCACTTTCGTCGTGTCACTACGTTCCCGGCAATGGCATGAACTATTACAATGCCCACCTCTCCGACGCCGTCATCTGCCTTGGCGACGCATCGGTAGCCCTACATTTCGAGAAAGAGGACAGCCGCACAGAGCACTACTATCCGTTGCCGGCCTTCTACTTCGATGTGCGCTGCCCATCCGAAGAGAAAGATTTTGAAAAATGCCGCCACAACCTTCTGTGGTTTGGCAGTTCGGGGCTTATACACAAAGGACTTGACATAGCAATAGATTTTGCCCTGCGCCACCCCGAATACACACTTCACATCTGCGGTGCGAGCCGTGGCGAAAAGGAGTTTTGGCGCTACTATGCCCCACTTGCCGACAATGCACCGAACATAGTGCAGCACGGCTTTGTGGACATTGCTTCCGATGAATTCGGAAAAATCCTCGACAAGTGCGCACTGCTCATAAACCCATCGCTATCGGAAAGCGGAGCAGTGGGCGTGCTAAACGTGCTTGCCAACGGAGTGCTCTACCCCATATACAGCCGCGAGACAGGGCTCGCCCTTGCCGACTATGGCAGCGAGGTTCCCGAAGTAGACTATGCGCTGTTCGAGAAAGCTATTCTCGAAGCCTCGGCACTACCCGCCGAAGAGCTGCACGCAAAGAGCGTTGCACTGAACAGACACGTGCGCAACAACTACACGCTGGCGCTATACGAAGAGCGACTGCGCACACACATTGAAAAAATTCTGAAAAACAATAATAGACGATGAAATCAACGAATTTTAAAAAATGGTTGCCACACATGGCTGCCATACTCTTCTTTTTTACGTTGACGGCACTCTACTTCGGTCCCGTGTTTCAAGGCAAAGACCTGATGCAGGCAGACGCCATCAACTCACAAGGTTGGGGCAAGGACCTGCGCGACTATCATGAAAAGACAGGCGACTACGCCTATTGGTCAAACGCAATGTTCTCGGGAATGCCGTCGAACTACACATTCTCGCCACAACCGGTGAATGTGTTCAAGGCATTTGAGAAAGTGCTCACACTTAGCATGTTTGGAGCATCGCGCCGTCACATAGGCTCGATATTCCTCACCTTTGTCTGCTTCTATATTTTCCTCATAAGCATCGGCTGTCGCTCGTGGCTTGCCGTTGCCGGCTCTGTAGCATACACGCTCTGCTCCTACAATTTCATCATCATCGAAGCAGGACACATGAACAAGAGCCTTGTAATGGCAACCATGGCACCCATCATAGGCGGAGTGATGCTCTGCTACAGAGGCAAACTGCTGTGGGGAGCACTTATCACGCTCATATTCTCGGGACTCAACATCTATTGGAGTCACCAACAGATAAGCTACTATCTGCTGCTTGTGTTGCTGATACTCGCTGTTGTGTATCTTATATACGCGATACGCGAAAAGTGGCTTGCACAGTACCTTAAAGCAACAGGCGTGCTGATGATAGCAGCCATTCTGGCACTCATCCCCGCAATAGGTCAGCTGGTGCCTGCCGCCGACTATGCCAAAGAGTCGATGCGTGGCGGCGCAGTGCTGAAGCAGGAGGGCAAGCAAAGCTCGGGATTGGAGATTGATTACGCCTATCAATGGAGCTACGGTATTGGCGAAACATTCACATTGCTTGTACCCAACCTCTACGGCGCAAGTTCGCACTACAATGTAGGCGAAGACTCCGAGTCGTACAAAGTAATCAAGCGCAACTATGGTGCTGCACAGGCACGCAATTTTGTGAAAAACCTGCCCACATATTGGGGACCGCAACCCTTTACATCGGGACCGGTATATGTCGGCGCCATCGTCTGCTTCATGTTCGTGCTTGGACTCTTCCTTGTCAAAGGCAAAGAGAAATGGTGGCTCTTGGCTGCAACCATTCTGTCCATAGTCATGGCATGGGGTAAATATTGCCCGTTGGTAAACGAATTCCTCTTCTACAATCTGCCGCTGTACAATAAGTTCCGCGCACCCTCAATGTCGCTTGTCATCGCATCGCTGACAATGGTGGCGCTGGGCGTGCTTGCAATAAAAGAGCTTATCGAACATCGCAAGAGCGGCAACGACAAGGGATTGATGAAGGCACTCTGCATGTCGGCAGGAATAACCGCAGGCTTGTCGCTGATGTTCGCCCTCTTTGGAGGCAGCATGTTCGACTTTGCAGCCGCATCCGACGCACAAATGCCCAAAGAACTGCTCGCACCACTGCACGCCGACCGTGCAGCAATGCTCAAGAGCGACGCATGGCGCTCATTCATTTTCATAGCACTCGCCTTTGCACTGCTTGCTGCATGGCTGCGCATGAAGAGCATGAAGGTGAATTATATGTTGGCAGCACTCACACTGCTGCTGCTTGTCGACTTGTGGAGCGTTGACAAACGCTTCCTCTCGTGGGACACTTTCATGCCCAAAAAGAAGAGTACCGAAATTCTGCCCACCGCAGCCGACAAGCTCATCCTTGCCGACAACGACCCCAACTTCCGCGTGCTTAACCTGACGACAAGCACCTTCAACGACTCACGCACATCATATTTCCACAAGTCGGTAGGTGGCTACAGCCCTGTGAAGTTACGCCGCTATCAGGACATCATCGACCACTTCTTCACCCGTAACCTGAACATGGGCATCATCAACATGCTCAACGTAAAATATTTCATCGTACCCGATGAAAAGGGCGGACAGAGAGTACAGCAGAACCCCGCCGCCTTAGGCAACTGCTGGTTCGTCGACAAGGTGCAGTTTGTGGAAAACCCCAACGAAGAGATAAAGGCAATAGCCGACTTCGACCCCACAGCCGTGGCATTCATCGACAAAGAGTGGAAAGAGAAACTGCCGGCAATGGAGGGGTACTCAAACAACGCCGACTCCACCGATTACATCCGCCTTGCCGAATACAAGAACCCCGGCAACCTTATATATGAGAGCAACAGCACAGCACCCCGCTTCGCAGTCTTCTCCGAGGTGTTCTACAAAACATGGAAAGCCTACATCGACGGCAAGGAGGTAACCCCTGTGCGCACCGACTACATACTTCGCGGACTGCCCATACCTGCCGGCAAACACACCATCGAGTTCCTTTGCGTAGACGACATAATGACAAACTCGGCAAAAGTGTCGCTCTATGGTTCGGTGTTCGTAGGATTGGTAATCCTCGGCATGGTGGCATTTATCATTTATCGTCGCAGAAAGTGTCCCTGCGGCTCCGATGAAGAGAAAAAAGAGCAACAATGAGCCTGAACCCAAAATTTTCAATAATAACAGTGACCTACAATGCAGCGTCGGTAATAACCCCGACGCTGCAAAGCATTGCCGCACAGAGATACCGCAACATAGAATTTCTACTCATTGACGGCGGCTCCACAGACAACACAGTGGAGGTTGCACGCAACAGCGGCGTAGAGATAGCAACCCTTATAAGCGAACGCGACAAAGGGCTCTACGATGCAATGAACAAAGGCATAGCACGTGCCACAGGCGACTATCTATGCTTTCTCAATGCCGGCGACAGCTTTCACAGCCCCGATGTGTTGCAGCAGATGGTAGATGCCATTGCCGACAAGCAGGAACTTCCCGACATACTCTACGGCGAGACAGCCGAGGTTGACGAGGAGCGACGTTTCGTGCGCATGCGCCGACTGCAAGCCCCCGAAAAACTCAACTGGCGCAGTTTCCGCCACGGCATGCTGGTGTGTCATCAGGCATTCTTTGCCAAACGCACCATAGCCCCCATGTACGACCTCAACTACCGCCTCTCTGCCGACGTAGACTGGTGCATAAGATTGATGAAAGTTTCCAAAGATATTGTAAATACACACATTATAATTGTTGATTATTTACAAAATGGGTTATCTTTGCAACATCACCGTGCATCGCTCATCGAACGCTTCAGGATAATGGCAAAACATTACGGGGTAATACAGACTACATTGCGACACATGTGGTTCGTGATAAGAGCGGTCATAAAGAGATAACCAACAATTTTAAATTATATATACTATGTTTGCAAAAGAGACTTATATCGAGCGCCGTCGCGTTCTGAAACAAACCGTAGGCAGTGGTCTGTTGCTCTTCCTCGGCAACACAGAGACCGGCAGAAACTACTTGGATAACATATACCACTTCCGTCAGGATTCAACATTCCTCTACTACTTCGCTTCGGACTATGCAGGGCTGGCAGCCATCATAGACATCGACGAGGACAAGGAGATTATCTTCGGCGACGAACTGACAATAGACGACATTGTGTGGACAGGCGTGCAGCCCACCATCAAAGAGAAATGCGAGCGCGTGGGAATAACAGAGACAAGACCCATGGCACAGTTGGCTGTCTACCTGAAAAACGCTCAGGCTAAAGGACAGACAATACACTTCCTGCCTCCCTACCGTGGCGAGCAGCAGGTGTGGTTGCAAGAACTTCTGGGTGTAACACCCGCTGCGCAGCAGGCAGCAGCCTCAATGAAATTCATAAGAGCGGTCATCAACCAGCGCAACTACAAGAGCGACGAAGAGATTGCACAGATTGAAGAGGCTATCGACGTATCAGTGGACATGCACTGCGCAGCTATGCGTGCCGTACGTCCCGGAGTGACAGAGAGCCAGATAGCAGCAATCGTACACGCCGAGGCAGCAAAACACGGCTTCGACCTCTCATTCCCCATCATCGCCACAGTGAACGGACAGACACTGCACAACCACGCATACGGCACCACACCATTGAAAGAGGGACAGATGTTCCTGCTCGACTCGGGTTGCGAGAACGCCATGCACTATGCAGGCGACCTCACCACCACCATGCCCGTGGGCAAACATTTCACCGAACAACAGCGCATAGTTTGTAACATCCTCCGTCGCGCACACCTCGCAGCAGTCGACGCCCTGAAGCCCGGAGTAGAGTTCCGCAACGTACACAACATTGTGCTCACAGAGATAGCCAAAGGCATGACAGACCTTGGACTGATGAAAGGCAACCCCGAAGAGGCAGCCCTCGCCGGTGCAGCGTGCATGTTCCTGCCCCACGGCCTGGGACACATGATGGGACTCGATGTTCACGACATGGAGAACCTTGGCGAAGTGAATGTAGGTTACGAAGAAGGACGGACAAAGAGCACACAGTTCGGTTTCAAATCGTTGCGTCTTGCACGCGCCCTTGAACCGGGATTCGTATTCACCGTTGAGCCGGGCATCTACTTCATCCCCGACCTCATAGACAAATGGCGTGCCGAAAAACAGTTCACGGACTTCATCTGCTACGACAAACTGGATGCATGGCGCAACTTCGGCGGCATCCGCAACGAGGAGGACTATCTTGTATTCGAAGGAGGCTCACGTCGCTTAGGAAAATACAAGCCCATGGCTCCCGAAGAGATTGAAGCCGAGCACAACGCTTAATAAAAAATTTAGAGCATCCCGGAGGATGCTCTAAATTTTTATATATTATGCAATATGCAGTAAGTATTGCGTAATACACCTCTATCGCAGCAGCACCTTCTTTTTCACCACCTTGCCACCGGCTTTAACAACAAGTATGTGTGTGCCTTTGCTATCGGTGGACAGGAATATTTCGCTGCCGGTGCCTTGTTGCTGCGCCACAGTCACTCCGTTGCTATTGTAGAGGGTTGCCGACCAATCGGTGGCAGCGCCTAAATCCACGGAAAGTCCGCCGGCGGTGGGGCTGATGATGAGGTTGTCGGAAGTGAGCGATGAAATACCGGTCTGTATAAGATGTAAAATATTACGGTTGACATACAATGTGTCGCCCGTGGGTTCCACGCAACAGATAAGTTCAGTTATATGGCTGTTATAATAATTT
>JAFTTA010000239.1 GCA_017467015.1 Bacteroidaceae bacterium | reverse complement strand
TTTGTCAACGTTTGAAATTTTTTCATATCCATAATTGTTTTATGCTACGCAAAATATATACAGCAAACATAAAACTAATATTTTAAATATTTAAAACCTTAGATAATAAATTCTCTCCGTAAAGTCCACATTTAACATCTGTTATTAGTAATTCGCAGGTCATTATTAGTTATTAACTATCGCAGCGAGAGAATGAGGTATAAAAGCAACGCATACGACCTATTTCGGTCGTATGCGTTGCTTTTAATTATATATCCTGCGGATTAACCCAATGATTTTATATTCTCGGGATTCATTATGTTCTTACCCTCGGCTGTGTAGAGGTGGTCAATGCGTCCTGCATAAGCCTTTTCAATCTTACCACGAACCATCTTCATTGTACTGTTTATCATCTGGTTCTGCTCTGTGAAAGGCTCGGGAAGTATAGCAAATGTGCTGGGCAGCCAACGGTCGGGGAAGAGTGCAGCATGCTCACCACCCTTCTTGAATGCGTTAACCTCTTTCTCTATTTCGGCAATAGCAGCCTTTTTGCCCTCTTCGCTGTCCATAGAAAGACCCTGCGCCTTAACAATTGCAGCAAGTTTCTCTTTGTTGGGAACAATGAGAGCAGTGGTGTA
The DNA here is from genome assembly GCA_017467015.1 of Bacteroidaceae bacterium. GTDB lineage: Bacteria > Bacteroidota > Bacteroidia > Bacteroidales > Bacteroidaceae > HGM04593. The sequence goes on along the minus strand of JAFTTA010000239.1, from coordinate 6,092 downwards.
TGCCGACTGATTGTTATAGAGCATTATCTGGTCGATGCAGGGAGAGAGCTGCACCATAGCCTCTTCGATACCCTCGGGGCTGTACTTCTCGCCATCGCTACCTATAAGAAGACTCTTAAAACGACCAAGCACATAGAGCAGACCATCTTTACCCATGTAACCAAGGTCGCCAGTATAGAGATAGCCGTCGCGAACTGTATCGGCTGTAGAATCGGGATTTTTCCAATAACCAGCCATCACATTCTCGCCCTTTATAACAATCTCACCCTTCTCGCCAACAGGAAGTTCCTTGCCATCGCTGTCGCATATTTTCAGTTCGAGAGGCTTAACCAACTTACCGCTTGAGCCAAGCTGGAAGAGCTCAGGACCATTTGAAGAGATAACAGGAGTAGCCTCACTGAGTCCGTAACCCTGGAACATAGGCATACCAATTGCCATGTAGAATTTCTGAAGGTCTTTATCGAGCAATGCACCGCCACCGATGAAGAAACGAAGCTCGCCACCGAAGTTCTCACGCACCTTAGAGAAAAGAATCTTATCGAAGAGCGCCACCAAAGGTTTCAGGAATATGCGCATACCTTTTGACTCGCGGCTACTCTCGCCATTGTATGCCTGAGAAACCTTAAGAGCAAACTCGAACAATTTGACAGCCTTTTCACCCTTAGCAGCAATACCTTTCTCAATATTCTTTTTGAAAGTTTTTGCAAGAGCAGGCACACTGAGGATGAAGTTGGGACGAACCTCTTTGATGTTCAAAGGAATATTTTTGAGTGTTTCCAGAGGTGTGCGACCAACCTGCACAGTAGCGGCAGTTGCACCCTTAGAGAGCATAATATAGAAGCCCACAACGTGTGCAAAACAGTGGTCGAGAGGCAAAATGATAAGTGTACGCCATGTTTCGTCAATGTCTACAAGTGTACAAGCCTGCTCAACATTAGCAGTGTAGTTGCGGTGTGTAAGCACCACTCCTTTGGGGTCTGCAGTTGTACCCGATGTGTATGTAATTGTGGCGTAATCGTCGTTCTGTAATGAATTTGCGATAGAGAGGAACTCCTCCATTGAATGTTCGGCAAGGAACTTGTCACCCATTGCAAACACCTCGCTAACTGTAATCTCTTTATCTTCAAGTGTCTTAATAGCATCAATTGCTTCGTCAAACACAATGACACTCTTAAGCAACGGCAATTTATCCTTGATAAGGCGTATCTTTTTCAACTGTTGACCAGACACCATGATATATTGAACATCGCCATGTATCAATCGAAACAAAAGATCGTTACTCTCTTCGAGTTTGATAGAGAGAGGCACATTAATGGCACCGGCATAGAACATTGCAAGTTCACCGATAATCCACATATTTCTACCCTCTGAAAGCAAAGCCATTGTTTCGCCTTTCTTCACTCCAAGAGCCTGAAGACCGGCACCCAAACGATATACAACTTTCTGCATATCCTTATAGGTTGTAGGCTCGAACTTTTTACCTTTTTTCTCTAACAGAAATGTATTGTCGGGATACATCTTTACTGAGTTCTCGAACAAATCTACTAATGTCTTTTTCATATTGAATATTTGATTAGTTTGGTGCAAAGGTACTTACATTTTAACAATTAACAAAGAATTACCGGTACAAATGCACAAATCAAACTTATTTGTGCATTACAACATAGCTATATGAGTATTATTAACATAAAAGAAGACCAAAAAAGCAAACATGTAGTTTTACTATTCAAAATTTATGTGTAAGTTTGCAATAATTTTTATGAAGTTTCCATATGTGTGTGTCAAAATAAAAGTGGCGCACACTTTTTAGGTAAGTAGGGAACGCTGTATAATGCAGCATATTGCGTTGTTTTTCAAATGAATAGAATATTATTTCTCATAATATCCATATTATTTGCATATAGTGCACCTCTTCACGCTGAGAATGAAGAGAAACGCCCATTTGTGAGCTTACTGACCTGCTCGCCTGCCGAGGAGGTGTACGAGCTGTTCGGACACACGGCATTGAGATACTGCAACCCCCAAAAAGGATACGATATAGTCTTCAATTATGGTGTATTCGACTTTAACGAACCGGGATTTGTCTCTAAATTTGTATCCGGAGAGACAGATTATATGCTGGTAGCAATAGATTACCCCTTTTTCATACAGGAGTATGAGCTGCGCGGTTCGCAAGTAACCGAACAGGTGCTGGCGTTTGATTCGGTACAAATGGAGCGTTTTATAGCAAAACTCCGCATGAACTGCCACCCAGCCAATCGCATCTACCGCTACAACTACTTCTATAACAACTGTACCACAAAAGCAAGAGACATCATAGAAACGTCGCTCGGTAATGGAGAAAAGATAAAATACAACCATTCACAAGAGCAGACCACATTCCGCGAAGAGGTACACCGTTTCACACACGTATCACCTTGGTATAAGTTCGGCATAGACCTGCTATTGGGCTATAAAGCAGATATAACACAAGAGGGCCGCACACTGCAGTTCATCCCCTCGACGCTAATGAAAGATATTGCAACCGCCACCATCGTAACAGACAGCGACAGCCTGAAACCTTTGATGGCAGAAGAGAACATACTTTCAGAAGAGATATACGCAGATGACAAAGCCACTATCCTCTTCACCCCCGAACTTGCATTTGCATTGCTGCTAATATTGACATTGGCAGCAACATACATCGAGCGCAAAAAGAAAATAACATTTTGGGGCATCGACCTATGCCTGCTCACCACACAAGGAATAGCCGGAGTGCTGATAACATACATGGTATTCTGCTCGTCACACCCCACAGTAGACAGCAACATGCTGCTAATTTTACTTAACCCCTTACCTCTGCTTATATTACCCATTTACATATACAATGTGGTAAAACATCGCAAGCAACAAATAATGTGGTTACAGGCTGCCACATCTGCATTGTTTTTAGCTGTGGGTCCCTTTCTTCCGCAAGATTTTCCCACACCCATATATATGTTTGCAACAACACAACTGATACGTTCTTTATCAATAATAACACAAAAACAAAAATGAGATTAAAAGCAATACTCTCTTTTCTTATCATCGCTACACTCGGCGTAAAAGCACAAGACACAATACCCACCCCCAAATTAGTGGTGATGATAACAGTGGACCAGCTACGCTCCGATTTTCTGCACGAATTTGGCGACCTCTACACAGAGACAGGCTTCAAACGGCTGCTGAAAGGCGGACGCTTCTACTCCAACGGTTATTACGCTTTTGAAAGCATAGATCGTGCATCGTCGATAGCCACACTGACCACAGGCACCAACCCGTACGTCAACGGCATCGTAGCCTCGCAATGGCTCGACAGGAATTCGTTACGTCTGGTGGAGTGCACCGAGGACCTTGCGCAAAAGGGTATAAACACCAAAGAAGCAGTATCACCCTCTAAACTGAAAGCAATATCGCTCTCCGACGAGATGAAACGTGCCACACGTGGCAAATCCATCGTATGTTCCATTGCCCCCGACTGCGATGCAGCCGTGCTTGCCGGTGGTCACGCAGCCGACGTTGCCGTGTGGAAAGACGACGAGAGTGGAAACTGGTGCACATCGTCATACTACAGCCAGTCGCTCCCGGCATGGGTGGCAGCCAAAAACAAGGAGTATGCCACAAGCAAAAAGGAGTGGACCCCTACATTTCCCACAGAGATATACGAAAACTTCGGCGAGAAAGCACCTACCCCGTTCAAGTACACCTTCGACGCCAAGAGCAGTGTCATCGAGTACAAGACAAGCGCCTGCATGAACGACGAGATAACCAACATGGCAATAGGCTGCCTCTACAGCACCACGATAGGACTTGACGACATACCCGACTACCTTGCCGTCACCTACCATGCAGGAAACTACAAGAGCCAGCCCATGGACGACCGCCCCATAGAAGTTCAGGATATATACTCAAAACTTGACGGCAACATCTCCGACCTGCTTGGCGAACTTGACAAACGCGTGGGACTGAAAAATGTTCTTATATGCCTATCGTCGACAGGCTACGTAGTTGAGGGTGAGACAAATGACTCGATATACAAGATACCATCGGGGTTGGTACACATCGACCGCGTGGCAGCCCTGCTCGATGTATACCTTGGCGCCATTTTTGGAAAAGCAAAATATGTAGAGCATTACCACAATTCACAGATATACCTCAACCGCAAACTCATAGAACAAATGCAGCTCGACAAACTGGACATCATATCGCATGCAGTGGAGTTTCTGCTCAGTGTCGACGGAGTGGAAGATGTTTTCACCATCTACCGTTTAGGCGGAATGTTGAGTCCGGAACTTCAATACGTAAAAAATGGCTACAACGCATCGTGCTCGGGCGACATATGGCTTAGACTGATGCCCGGATGGCATTTGGCTAAGCACGCAGCCTCGGCATCGAACCTTGTGCGTCGCGGAGCCGTTAACTTCCCAATGGTACTCTTTGGCAGTGGCATTGCCCCCGAATACATTGAGGAGCCCACGCAAGCCAACGTACTTGTGCCTGAACTTGCAAGAAAACTGCACATACGTCGCCCCAACGACAACAGCCTGCGAATATTCAGATAACCTCCCCCAAAAATATGAAAAAATATCTCTTCACACTCATACTCGCATTATCATCGACAATTGTTGCCGCTCAATTCGCACGCTCGATGCGTTCAAACATAACATCGCTGCAAATGACGCTCAACAATGATTGGGAGAAACCGGCAGTAATAACACTCGGCAGCGACGATGAGATATTCTTTTCATTCGACGAGTTGTCGCACACATACCGCCGCTTCACCTACCGCATAACACACTGTAACTCGGACTGGAGTACCTCGGAACTGCATACAATAGACTACATCGACGGTTTCAACGACCGTCCCATAGAGGAGTGGGAGAATTCGGTAAACACCACTCAGCTCTACACAAACTACTGTTTCGCACTTCCTAACGACGATGTACGCCTTAAAGTGTCGGGCAACTACAAAGTGGAAATTTTCGACGACGAAGAAAAGAGTGAGACCCCCGTTGCCATTTTTGCCTTCGCCGTACTCGAGCCACGAGTGAGTATATCGGCAAAAATCAGTGGCAACACCGACATCGACACCAACACCGAACACCAACAACTGTCGTTCGACGTGCATTGTGCAGGATACAATATCATGTCGCCGGCGACCGACATTAAGCCAGTAATATACCAAAATCGCCGCCCCGACAACAGCGTCAGCGACATTAAGCCCACTTACATCACAGGCACATCGCTGCAATATGTATACAACGAAAAACTAATATTCAAAGGCGGTAACGAATATCGTCGCTTCGAACTGACCGACCCCTACGCACCCGGACAGAATGTAGACAGAGTGCAATATGCCGAGCCCTACTTCCACGCCGAACTTTATGCCGACAAAATGCGTCCCACATACACCAACAGTCGCGACGAAAACGGACGTTACTTCATAAACACACTGCAAGGTGAGGGCAGCGAAATAGAAGCCGACTATGCAGCCGTACATTTCACACTGAAAGCGCCCTACGACGGCAGTGGCGATTACTACCTCTGCGGCGACTTCAACGGCAACTTCTTCGGCAGAACAAACCGTCTGCAATGGGACAACACCACACAATGCTACCGCACGACGCAACTTCTGAAGTTGGGGCTCTACAACTACCACTATCTATGGGTGCCACGAGGCGGACACAAAGGCATCACAACCCGCACAGAAGGCGACTTCTACAACACCGAGAACGAATATCTGATAATGATATATCACCGCGACTTCGGCGGTCGCTACGACAAACTCGTAGGCATGTTGCAACTACGCTACGACATGGAGAAGAACTAAGCAGACAATCTCAGGCTATAAAATCGTGTAATTGCGACTGCAAACGCTGACGGGTAAAAAATATTCTGCTTTTTACCGTACCCAAAGGCAAAGACAACTTCTCGGCAATCTCGCGATACTTGAAACCAGAGATATGCATGGCAAAAGGTATACGATATTCACTTGGCAGACTGTTCACTGCACGCCTTATCTCTTTAATATCATAATTACTCTCGGTAAAATCGACACCGACTTCCTGCGACTG
>JAFTTA010000238.1 GCA_017467015.1 Bacteroidaceae bacterium | reverse complement strand
GTCACGTAAGCCTGCATCAGACAATCATCGGCTTGGAAGCAGAAAAACAGATGGAAATGGCAGGCGAATACCCTGATATCGTTATTGGATGTTTCGGCGGAGGTTCAAACTTCTCAGGAATATCATTTCCCTTTATGCGACACAACATTCTCAGTGGCAAGAAGACACGATTCATTGCCGCCGAACCACAATCGTGTCCTAAACTCACACGCGGTAAGTTCTGCTACGACTTTGGCGACGAAACAGGATACACCCCATTAATGCCCATGTACTCACTGGGACACAACTTTAAACCTGCCAACATTCACGCAGGAGGTTTACGTTACCACGGAGCAGGCGTTATTGTTTCTCAGTTACTAAAAGACGGTTTGATGGAAGCTGCGGACGTAGCTCAAATAGATAACTTAAAAGCCGGTATTGAATTCGCAAAAGCCGAAGGCATTGTACCAGCACCAGAGTCATGCCACGCTATTGCAGTAGCCATTGCCGAAGCAAACAAATGTAAAGAGACAGGTGAAGAAAAAGTCATTCTATTCAATCTAACAGGTCATGGTCTTATGGATATGGCAGCATATGACAAATATCTCTCTGGCGACCTCAACAACTTCACCATCAGCGATGAAGAGATTGAAAAAAACATCAGTACACTTTAAGAAAAACCGACTAAAGGAATATCCTATTACAGATATAAATCCGATGCAATGCATCGGATTTATTTTTATTCCAGATAATAGAGATATACCATTATAAAGAAATCGAATCCAATCACAAGTAGGAAACGCATTATTATCCTTATCGCGCTATCTTGAAAAAATATAAACTAATTCACGAAAATGATATTTAAACAAAAAAAAGAGGCTCTCACCGAAAATGAGAGCCTCTTAGTATAAAAGTCAAAGATTACTTATTGAAAAACTTTACAGACTTAACTGTTCCATCTGAGTAAACATACTTAACGATGTTCACACCCTTAACAGGAGTAGCAGATGCTGCACCAGAAGTTGTATAATATGTTGTAGAAACAACTTCAGCACCCTCAACAACAGGAGTCTCTATACCTGTAGTTGTTTCCTTCATCAGACGCAGATACCACCATGATTGAACCTGAGCTGCTGTGAAATAAACGATTGTACCGCTTTGACCACCACCATTGTTGTGTCCTGCACAGTGGAGCGAGAAGCGTCCTTCAAAATCCTCAGGGTTCCAAAGGTCGAATGCGCCATCTTTCTGAGGACGAACGATGTAGGGATAAGGCTCTGTTGTGGTACCGATAAGGTTACCTACCTCTTCACCATTACGTCCCATTACATAGAACTGTGTGCCACAGAGTCTGATGTAGTATGCATCAGCGGCAAGTTCTTCTGTAATCATTTCGTCATCATGCCATACCTGAACTTTTTCATCACCTGTTGCTGGAATAAGTTCAAAGTAGAATGTAGAGTCTGCAGCATAAATATCTTCGGGAATGTCTTTCCATGCCAAAGCATAATCGCCACCTGCAGAGATATTCTCCATATAATACATTGCTTTTTTCACCTTCTGAGATTTGAAATATTCGGGATATGCGCTCTCGAAGAGGTAAATACCGGCAACGACAGGGTTACGCTCTACATTCTCTGTATTTGCAAGTGCTTCATCAAACTGAGCAAGTATTGCGCGTGCTTCGCTCTCTTTTTTGTTCTCAGAATTTATATATGCCTGAGCCTTTGCCAACACATCGGGGAATGTACCGAGTTGTGAATAGAAACCGGGATCTTTGCTATACTCAAGACCAAGAGCGATTGCCGACTTCACAACATTTGCCAACCAGTAAGCGTAAGGAGTATCCATTGTCATGCGGTAAATATACCACTCGCCTTCACCATCTTTATCATTGTTACTCAAATCGTCAACAGAGAAGAAACCAAGGTTTGAACCCCAGTCCTGCATAATGATATAAGGAACATTTTTAGGCTCACCGCCGATTTCACGTTTTACTGTATCGTTCTTCTGATACAATACAAATGAATTGGGCAGACCATCGTTGTTGTTGGGAACAATATTGATCTTACCGGCTTTAGATTTATAAAGAGTGCTTACACCTGCTCCCCAACCATCTACATCGATTTCTGAAGACCAATATTTACCATCGGCAAGACTCTGGATGTAATATGTACCATCCTCATCGCCTGTAGACTTAATGCTAAATGCGCAAGGCGATTGCAAGTATGTTGCAAAACGTGATATACCCTGATAGAAGCAACCGGGTTCACCTGTTCCGTTAACAGGGTCGCTATTGATAAGACCCATGAGTGCATATATACCATCATCAGTGATTTGAGATACATCTGTAATCTGTGTACCAAGAACTGCATTATTGTCATCGGGGAAAGGAACATCATCGGGAAGAATTTTCACTCCATACTCACCGATTGCAAAGTCAACGGGAGTGTTCTTTCTTGTTGATGTGCTGTAAACACGTCCTTTCTGCACATATCTGAGCGCAGCAATCTCAACAGGAAGTTCGATGTCGAAGTATACATATTCGGGGTTATCGGCAAAATTGAAGTTGTCATAACCTTCGTTTGAGCTGTATGCACCATGATAATATGTAGATGTGTTACCGTCGAGCATACCTGCAATACCCTTACCACCATCGTTCTTAGCCAATGAATTTACTGTGAAGCAATCCTCTGTAAGTTCAATTTTGTTACCTGCCTCATCATATAGTTCGAACTCAGCCAAAGTTACGAAGGGATAACCTGCATATGTTGAATTACAATTAGTTTTGAAGAATGTGAAACGCAACTGATCGATAGTTTCTGTGAGGTAATAGATAGGTGATTCCCATACATAACCTCCATAGTCGGCAATATCACCGGGGAGAGCATCATTCTCACTTCCTATGCGGAAAGGCAAAGATTTTACATTGGTAATCTTTGAACCCCAGAAGTCAGAAAGTACTTTCTTCATATAGTCAATAGCCTCATCAATATCAACCATTGATGTGTATGTATCATATACTATATCGGCATTGTCGATAGCCTCCTGCATTACCAACTCAAAATCAGCAGAGTATGAGTTGTTAATCCAGTTGGGAGCTGTAGAGATGAGAATATCACCATTCTCAATAGCATCCATTACTGATGTTATTGAGTCTACCCACCAGAAGAGCGCCAAAGAATAGTATGAAGAAAGAGCCTCATTAAGGTTGTTCTTTGCAACAATAATATCTGTTGCAGAAACAGCAGGGTCGGCAACCTTGGTTTTGGCAGCAGCTATGGCCTCGCCAAGAGCCTCTTCGAAGCCATCGTCATCGTACTCTTTCAAAGCAGCCCCATTTTCCTCTAAACGATACTCGGCAAGAGAGATGAGTTCCTGAAGCTGATATGCAATGGTGCTACCCTTAATATTTGCTTTATAAATAGAGAAATTCTCGGCAAAAGGACGTGCCGCAGTATTTTTTACTGAGTCGTCATTTGCCATGCAACCCATACGCATGATTGCATCCTGGTTGAGCTGCAATGTTTTCTCGAGTGATGTAAGGATAAAGTCACCTTCATTATCTGCATCCTCCTCGAAAGTGATTTTCATGGCTTTTCTTGAGTCCATTGTCCAGTCGATAAAGCCTGTAGCAGCAGAATTTTTAGCTGCAATATAGTGTCCATCGTTAACATATGACACCTTGTATGTATTCTCTTCGTCCTTTACAGGAATAAGTGAGAATATACCGAAAGCTGAAGGCTTTGCAGTTGTCAAACAGGGAGCCTCAAAGAAACCACCACCGGGGTTAGTACGCTGACGGTCGTTATCGTACCACTCTTCGGCATGACCTTCAAGAACGAAAAGAGAACCGGGCTGTGCGAGTTCTTCAAGAGTTGTAACTTTCTCAACTGAAAGTTCCTGCTCAGGCATTGGCCAGTAAGAGTAACCAGGTGTAAGACCTACGTATGTAGGCATGTTATATGGATAACCTGCACGTGTATCCCACTCAATTGAGAATGATTTTATAGGATCAGCGAAATTAAGTTCCAAATAGTGATAATCACCATCTATTGCTCCTTTACCATACACTGTATGGAAATGGCTATTGGTGTTTTCGCCGTCATTTACGTAGCTGATAGAACCATCACCGGGAGCCTCTGAGTTAGAGGTGGGGATATAATCGATAAGATTACCCTCTGCGTCGCGAACACGCAACTCACTAATAGCAAAGAATGCAAATCCAGGTCCCCATGTTGCACGACCATCATATCCTTCAGCATTGTTAGGCATCTTGGTTGATGTAGTAGTCTGAACAACTGTGAAACGAAGGGTTGTGAATTCTTCATCAAAGGTGTAGAGCCTTGATGTGTAGTGTTTCATCCATGACTGACCATCTGTTCCGGGCAGTCCATTGGCCGTTGTAAGAGTAATAGGCCATTTGTCATTTGCACTCATGCCTAATACAGCAACAAGTGTCAACAGACATGTTAAAAATAAATTTTTTCTCATAATTATATAAATAAAAATTGATATAGTTGCAGATTTTATAATTTATTGCATCACGCAAATATACGACAAAATAGGTGAACAAAAAATTATTCACCTATTATTATTAATTTTAAGCAATATTAATATGGATGTATGAAATAAAATCAATAAAATTTCACCCCTTCAAGCAGATTCCAACGTCCGCGGGTGAAATCGGGTATCTCCACAGGCGCACCACCGGCACTCGCTGATTTCTCAGATAGTTCAACAATGCAAGACCATTCTGCAGCATCGTACACATCCATGTCGAGAGGCAACCCGTTACGCAAGCAATAGATAAGGCGAGAATCCATTGCATAGTCAATCCATCGTCTGCCACACAAAGATTTTCCTTGTTCATAATATTTTTCCACAAACGGGTGACGATATTCCGAAATTACAGCATCGCATTTCTCGCCAGAGATTACATCGTCGCCGTCAGGCGCAAACGACATACACGAAATAGGATATTTCCTTACATAGCCCCTTGTACCACTTAACACAAATGAACGACTGTAAGGACGTGGCATTGAGACGCAATGTTGAACCAATATAGTATTGCCATTTTCAGTGGTTATGATAGATGAGTTCATGGTACCTTTAAATTCTGTGCCTCCACAATTAGAAGGTATGCTTCGAGTAGACAACGATACAAGGCTCTTCATTCTGTCGCCTCGGTGTATCGACATTGCCAGCGCCACAGGACCAAGCCCATGTGTAGGATATGGGTTGCCTATATGTTTGTTCATATATTCAACTTGCCAATTTGTCCATAAACGACCACCATCGTCATTTGTAGAGATACGTTTACGCAGGTCGTGAATATACGACGCCTCGGCATGAACAATATCGCCAAAGAGTCCTGCACGAGTCATATTAAACACAGCAAGCTCAAATTCGTCGTAACAACAATTCTCAAGCATCATGCAATGACGTCTTGCACGTTCAGCAGCATCGACCAAGCGCCAGCAATCGGCAACGGTCATTGCCGCAGGCACCTCCACTGCTACATGTTTTCCGCACTCCAAAGCATACAAAGCTATTTCTGCATGGCTCATCCAATCAGTGCAGACATATACCACGTCAACTGCATCAGACTCGCATAACGAACGCCATCCATAGCCACCGGAGAAAGCCAATGGAGTTTTTCCACCGTAACGCTTCACAATGTCATTGGCAGCCTCAATATTTTCCACCACAAAATCGCATAGCGCAGATATTTCAGCACCTTCGATATTCATCATACGCTCAACGGCGCGTTTTGCACGCACGCCAAGCCCAACAAAGCCTACACGAACAATTTCAAGCGGCTCACACGCCAATGCAAGAACATCGTCCTTCAAATTAGCACTATATGCATCCTCAGTTTTATTCATGCTCGAAATATTTTAAAAATTTCCATAACAATATATATGGTTTTGCAAATATAACGTCAAAAAATCATATTTTTGCATCAAAGCACTATTAATAATACATCTTAACACAAATGAGACCATATATAATATGCCACATGATGTCGCTCATTGATGGGCGCATAGACTGCGATGTAACAGAGCAAATTGAAACCGGTGACGAATATTACGAAGCATTGAACAAATTGGAGTGTCCATCGATGCTTATGGGTAGAGTTACTATGGAAATGCACTACGCCCTACCCGAGCCGTATATTGCAACTAACAACGAGTCCAAAGGAGAAGAGAGTTGCTTTATAAGCACCAAGTCCAAAGCCTACATGATAGCAATAGACACCTACGGAAAGCTTAAATGGCAAAACAACCAAGCCGACGATATGCCATTATTGGTTATAACTAGCGAAGAGTGCCCCAAGGAGTATCTAAACACCCTCACAGAGCAAGGTATTTCGTGGATTGCGAGCGGGAAGAGGGGGATTGACCTTCCCAAAGCCATGGAAATCCTATATGAAAAATTCGAAGTGCAAAGGCTCTGCGTAACAGGCGGTGGACACATTAACGCAGCATTTCTGAAAGCAAAACTTCTTGACGAGATAAGCATGATGTGGTGCCCGGGCATTGATGGTCGAGAAGGGATGGTTGCCACATTCGACGGTTTAAGCATGGATACGCCACCAACAAAGTTACACTTGAAAAGTGTAGAAAAGATGGGCGAAACAATTTGGGCAAGATACGGGTTTGAATGATAAACAATTAACCTAAAAAATATACTTATATGAAAAGTTTCGGACAAAAACCATGGATGGTTCCACAACCAGTATTAATCATAGGTACATATAACAGTGACGGTACGCCCAATGCAATGAATGCTGCATGGGGCGGACAATGGGACAACAAAGAGATAATAATTTCGATGGGAGCTCATGCCACAACAGAAAACCTTAACCGATGTGGCGAGTTCACCATTGCGTTTGCGACCAAAGAAACGCTTGTTGCATCTGACTATGTTGGCATTGTCAGCGCAAAAAAAGAGAGAAATAAAATTGAGAAAACAGGCTGGAGTATCACAAAATCGGCCAATGTCAATGCCCCTGTCTTCACAAACTTCCCCATGACATTAGAGTGTCGCATCCTTCGCAAAATAGACGAGAGCGAAGAGGGATATTACATTGTTGCCGAGATTGTCAATATTCTTGTCGACGAAAACTACATTTCTAGCGACGGTAAACCCGACATTGAAAAGATGCAACTTATCACATACGACCCGGTGCATCATGGTTACATAACTCTCGGAGAACGTGTTGGCAATGCATTTTCCGATGGTAAAAAATTGATATAAAAGAAATCAGCAACCTTTTGGTTGCTGATTTTAGTAGCGGGGGAAGGGATCGAACCTCCGGCCTTTGGGTTATGAGCCCAACGAGCTACCACTGCTCCACCCCGCGATGCGGTTCTTAAAACTGATGCAAAGGTAAGGCATTTTTTTTATCAAACCAAATTTTGCAACAACTTTTTCTCCTTTTTAACGATAATTTGCCTATTTATTTAAAAAAATGCACACAAATATGTTCAAAAACCACTATCTTTGCACCGCATAGACAAGAACAAACAAAATAAACATTATGCCGACCAACGACACCAGAGATTTAATAATTGACGTAGCAAGACGACTATTTGCTCAACAAGGTATTGAAAACACCACCATAGGAGATGTTGCAGAATCCTCCGGCAGAAGCCGTCGCACCATATACACCTATTTCAAAAGCAAAGAAGAACTGTTGGAGGCATCAATCGAAAGCGAGATGAAAAAAATATCTGCAGCCATGAAAAAGGTAGCAGAAGAGAATATCTCACCCGACAAAAAACTCATAAAACTTATATTTGTACGTCTACGCATAACACGAAGCATTGTACGGCGCAACAGTGGTCTGCACTCGGAATATTTTGGCAACATGTGGATTGTGGAACACATCCGACGTACTTTCGACGTACAGGAGATTGCACTTTTCCGCTCAATAATAGCCGAAGGAGAGCAACAAGGAATTTTCAATGTTGAGAACCCCAACCTAACAGCTCGTTTCCTACATTTCTGCCTTAACGGCTTAGAGGTACCTTTTATAAAAGGAGTAATAAACAAACACAAAGATGAGGAATTTGTAAGACATTTCTCGGAAAAGCTCATACTTAGCGCACTGGGAGCGAATATCTCCGCAAACAAATAAAAGACAATGAACGTACTCTACGAAGACAATCACATTATCATAATAAATAAAAAAGCCGGCGAAATAGTACAAGGCGACAAGACCGGCGATACTTCGTTGTGCGATAAAATGAAGCTATTTCTAAAAGAGAAATACTGCAAACCCGGCAATGTATTCGTAGGACTACCCCACCGTCTCGACCGCCCTGTGAGTGGCATCGTTATATTCGCAAAGACAAGCAAAGCCCTTGAGCGTCTAAACGAAATGTTCCGCAATGGCTCGGTAGACAAACGCTATTGGGCTATCACCAAAGAGGCACCCACGGAACCGGAAAAAGAATTGACCCATTGGATTGTGCGCAACGAGAAAATGAACAAGAGTTTTGCTTACAACAAAGAGGTAAAAAACTCCAAGAAAGCAACACTGCGCTACAAGACCATTGCAGCATCGCGCATGTACAATCTTATAGAGGTAGAACTACTCACAGGACGCCACCACCAGATACGATGTCAACTTGCAACCATCGGATGCCCCATAAAAGGCGACTTGAAATATGGTGCAAAGCGTTCCAACCCCGACGGCAGCATATCGCTTCATGCACGCAGCGTGGAATTCATCCATCCCGTCTCAAAAGAGAATATTAAAGTGATTGCTCCGGTACCCGAGGACCCCCTGTGGCAAAGTTTCGAAAATTAAAGAGATATATTAATTAAGATTAGAGTGGCTGTGTTAAAATGCGAGATTTAACACAGCCACTTAAATTATAAATCAAGAACGTTTCTTGTAATAAAGCACTGACGAATTTCCTTTGCGGAACAATTTTTTCGCAACACGTTTCACATCGACAGCAGTGACAGCGCGGTACATATCCGACTCACGCCAAGCACGCGACACATCGCCACACCACTCGGCAAGAGCCAAATTGGCTGCAAAGTTGAGACCACTGATATTTGCAAACACCTGTTCCGACTCAAATCTGTTTCGCACCTTCTCCAGTTCCGGTTGTGGTACCTCAACCCTCTGCAGTTCCTCGAGTTCGGCACGTATGGCAGCCTCTGCATCATCGTATGAAACACCATCTGCAAGACGGGAATATATCCAGAAAAGTCCGTCATGTTCACAGTTCGAGATAAAGGCATCTATACGTGTAAAAAGTTTCTTCTCCTTCACAAGCCTTTGCATCAATCGACCCGAATATCCATTTGCAAGAATATCAGAAATGACATCGCAGGGATAATAATCCTCGCCACAATAGGCACTCATGTGAAAAGCCATATACAAAGCATTATTGGGGACATTGCGCCAAATAGTAGCACGACGCTGACGAAGTTGACGAGGTTCTACTGGAATATTTTTTTTTCTACATTCCATACCGGGAATATCACCGAACCAACGCTCCACCCATTTACGAACAGTAGCTACAGTAAGATTACCCACCACTGCGAGCACAGCATTACATGGAGTATAATGGCGTTTGTAGAAATCCTCAACAACATCAGACGGCACTGAAGATATATGCTTCAACTTCATGCCGATGGTCGACCACCTATAAGGATGTTTCTTGAAGGCTAACTTACGCATCAGCATACTGACATCGCCATAAGGTTTATTCAGATGCTCTTGTTTAAACTCCTCCATCACCACTTGCCGTTGCACCTCTACCTTCTCTTCGCCAAATGTCATGTTACACATTCTATCAGCCTCCATGCAGAAAGCAAGCTCTGCATTACGACGAGGCAGAGATATCATATAATTGGTATAATCGTTGTTGGTACATGCATTGCTGTCACCACCGGCATCCTCCAAAGGCTCGTCAAAAGATGGGAATTTATCTGTACCCTCAAACATCAGATGCTCGAGCAGATGGGCAAGACCGGTATATTCCTCCGACTCATTCTTTGCACCGACACCATAGAGACGGTTCAGATGAACCATTTCAGTATTTTCGTCGCGATAGAAGACAACGCGCAGTCCATTGCCCAGTCTGAAACGCTCAACTTTCATCATTCGTCAAGTATAACCACGCGTTTGATAACTACATCCTTCACAGGACGGTTATAGACATCATATGCCTCACGCGAAATGTTCTCCACTACATCCATTCCTTCGAGCACTTGACCAAAGACAGTGAAATATCCGTCAAGATGGAAAGCACCACCCTCTTCGATATACCCACGACGCTGTTCAGGAGTATACTTAAATTCTTTACCTTGCATTGCAGAATCGGTCTTTGCTGTAAAGAAATGAATCATCTCGTTAAGTTCCTGTTTCTTTTTCGAGCTTCGCTTGCTCTCCTCATAGAGTTTGTTTATCTTGTCGCGATAAGGCACCTGAAGCCCTTCATACATCTTACGGCGAAGCGTTTTGTTATATTTCACCTCGTGATCGTTGAGCACCTTATCGTTCACCTTACGACCAGTGATGATAGAGAAATGGCTTCCCGACGACTCCACGGCAGGGTTAAGGCTGGCAGCAGAGAGGGCACCATATTTGTGCCATCTTTTCTTCACGTCAATCTCGGCAGGAATCTTGTAGCTCACATCAGTCTCGCCGAGCTTTATCTTGGCAGCGGCTCCACGCGATTTCGGGTCACCCGCCTGAATCATAAAATCTCTTATGACCCTGAAAAAGAGTTGTCCGTCGTAATATTTATTCATTACAAGGTTTATGAAATTGGCTCTGTGCAGAGGTGTCTCCTTGAAAAGAACAATCTTTATATTACCGCGATCGGTCTCAATCATCACATACTGGTCTTTGTCGGGAGTATTTGTATTTAGTTGCTGCAATCCGAACTCACCCTTTTCAGCCTTATCGCTATCGGTTGAACCACCGCAAGCCGAAAGAGCTATTATAACGACGGCTATAGCCATCTTTGAAATCATATTTCTCATAACCTGAATATTTTTATTACTGAACGCGAAGATAATGGAAATTTATGAAAAAAGGTCTACTCACAGAGACGAATCACGCAATAAACCTTAAAATAGACTCGCAAGCATACTTTTAAAATATAAAATTAACAAAAAACAGCTAATAAAGCAGGGTACATTCAGACATTATTGCTATATTTGCGATTAATGCAGAAATGAACAATGGGGCAATAGGCAACATTTTGTGAAACATAGAACAACACACAACCCACGCCACTCCATCAATAATTAATTAAACAATGCCTAAAACAACGCAAACAATGCATAAGACAAGAATTATACTCACGCTACTAATTATAGCCATATGCGCCACATTCGCACATGCTCAGTCGTCACGCGAAAAAGCCCGCAAGCTTTTCCTTGAAGGCAAATACGAGGAAGCCAAGCCTTTGTTTGAGAACCTATACAAACGTGCGCCAAAGGATGGCAGCTACAACTACTGGTATGCAGTGTGCTGCTATGAGACCAACGACACCACCGCCGACATTGAAAAAATGTTGAAGCACTCTATAACACGTCGCGTCAGCAACGGGCATCGCTACCTTGGCGACTTCTACAAACGCGAATATCGCTACGAAGAGGCAGTAGCTAGCTACGAAGCGTTCATCGAAGAGAGCAAAGACGAAGAGCTTATAGCTATATACGAAGAGCGTTGCGAAGCCGTCAAGCGTCTGCAACGAATGATAAAAATGACTGAACGTATCTGTGTTGTCGATAGCTTCATAGTAAACAAAGACAATTTTCTATCTGCTTACAGAACAGGCAAAGAGATAGGTACGCTTATGCCTGCTGCTAAATATTTCAACCGCAAAGATGCAGAGGGAACTGTTTCCATCACAGAGCGTGGCACCGACCTCTACTACCCCCAAAGCGTAGCCACTGAAGATGGCAACAAACTAAAGCTATTCCATAGTACCAACATCAATGGAAAATGGAGCGATGGCAAACAAGTATCAGGCATTGAGACAACAGGCAACGATAATTTCCCCTTCATGGGCGTCGACGGCTCCACATTCTACTTTGCCAGCGATGGCGAGGGCTCCATAGGTGGATACGACATTTTCGTCACGCGCTATGACTCGGAAGACGGCACATTCCTGAGACCCGAAAACATGGGCATGCCATTCAACTCCGAAGCTAACGACTATATGCTTGTGATAAACGACATAGCAAACCTCGGTTGGTTTGCCACCGACCGCCGCATGGAAGAGGGCAAAGTATGCATATACGTATTTGTACCCAACAGTTCAAAGGTCACATATAACTACGAAGCCGAAGAGCCTAGCAAGATGCTTGCACTATCGCAACTGACCTCCATAGCCGAGACACAATACGACGAAAATGTCGTACGCAAGGCACGACAAAAACTGCTGATGCTCATGTATGAGCAGAAAGAGGTAAAAAGAGGCGGAGATTTTACCTTCGTCATTGACGACCTCACAGAATACACCACCTCGAAACAATTCAAAAACGACGAGGCACGCAAACTCCACAGCGAATGGATGAAACGCACCCAAGTACACACCAAAAACGTGGCAACTCTAGAAAAACGTCGCGAAGAATACGCACGCGCAAGCAAAGCACAGAAAGCCTCTATGAGTGCTGCACTGCTCGACCTCGAGAACAAAGTTCTTGCCGAGGCAGAAGCACTCAAAGAGACCGAAATAAAAATAAGAAACATAGAAAAACGACACATAACAAAATAGTATCATGGAACTACTCATCACAGGAATATTGACAGCGATAGGCACCCTTCTGCTCGTTGTGGAGGTAGTGCTCATTCCCGGATTGGGACTGACCGGATTATTAGGTGCCGGTGCCATGCTGGGTGCTGTGATATACGCATTCACCTGCATCAGCAGCCTTGCCGGATGGAGCACACTACTGATAATCATCCTCATAATTGCAGCACTCATCATGTGGGCAGCATACGGGAAAACCCTCGACAAGATGGCGCTTAAGAAAAACATAAATTCAACATCCGCAAACAAAGAGGCACAAAGCATTAAAGTGGGTGACGAAGGTCGCACCGTAACCCGCCTTGCGCTCATAGGCGAAGCACGCTTCGGAGAACGCATCATAGAGGTTACCTCGAGCGACGGCTTCATCGACGAAAAAGCCGACGTCGTTGTAGAACGCATATCGGCAAACATCATATACGTAAAACTTAAATAACAAATACCATGTACACAGTAATTTTTGCAGCAGTAGCGGCAATAGTCGTTCTCTCAATCTTTTTCCACTACGTGCCAATAGGCTTGTGGTTCTCAGCATCACTCTCAGGAGTAAGAATCTCTTTAATACAGCTCTTCTTGATGCGCATACGTAATGTGCCGCCAAACACCATCGTGCAAGCAATGATTGAAGCACACAAAGCAGGCCTTGAGGACATCACCCGCGACGGTCTCGAAGCCCACTACCTTGCCGGTGGTCATGTAGCCAAAGTTGTTCACGCACTTGTGTCGGCTGCAAAGGCAAACATCGAGCTATCGTTCCAGATGGCAACAGCCATCGACCTTGCCGGTCGCGACGTCTTCGAAGCCGTGCAGATGTCGGTAAACCCCAAAGTAATTGACACACCCCACGTCACAGCAGTAGCCAAAGACGGCATACAGCTCATTGCCATCGCACGTATCACAGTACGCGCAAACATCAAACGCCTCGTCGGAGGAGCCGGCGAAGACACAGTCCTCGCACGTGTAGGCGAAGGCATCGTTTCGTCTATCGGTTCGGCAGAGAGCCACAAAGCAGTGCTCGAAAACCCCGACTCAATATCCAAACTTGTTCTTAAGAAAGGACTCGACGCCAGCACAGCATTTGAAATCCTCTCCATCGACATCGCCGACATCGACATAGGCAAGAACATCGGTGCAGCCCTGCAGATAGACCAGGCAAATGCCGACAAGAATATCTCTCAGGCAAAAGCCGAAGAGC
>JAFTTA010000019.1 GCA_017467015.1 Bacteroidaceae bacterium | reverse complement strand
AATGAAGTACCTGAACCTTTGGGAGCAACCATGATTACATCGATGTCAGCGGGAGGAACAATACCTGTTCTGTCGCTCCAGTTGATACCGAAACCGTGTGAGAAGTAAAGAGCCTTACCTGCTGTGAGGTAGGGTTTTACGCTGGGCCATACTGCAATCTGAGCAGCGTCAGAGAGCAACATACATACGATTGTACCCTTCTCGGCAGCCTCCTCAATAGAGAAAAGAGTCTCACCGGGAACCCAACCGTCGCTAACAGCTTTGTCATATGTCTTACCTTCGCGCTGACCAACGATTACGTTGAAGCCGTTGTCGCGCAAGTTGCATGCCTGACCGGGACCCTGTACGCCATAGCCAAGCACTGCGATTGTTTCGTTTTTCAATACCTCGCGAGCTTTCTCAAGTGAAAACTCTTTTGAAGTCATCACATTTTCGATAACTCCGCCAAAATTCAATTCTGCCATAATTTTAATTATATTTTATGTTAAAAGTTTTATTATCTGTTCACCCCTTTGCGTTTTGCATCTTCGTTGAAGAGCTGTTCGCTGAGGTCTTCATTATAATCTCTTGTAATTGCCACACGACCCGATTTCACATATTGCAACAAGCATTGCTCGGCAACAAATTCTTTGTAGAGCGATATTATGTCTTCGGTTTTTCCGGTCTTCTCCACCAACACATACGATGCGTTAATCTCAATCACACGTGCATCGTTGTGACGTATAATTTTTGATACTTGTTTGTTGTTAAGCATCTTAGGTGTAGATATTTTGTAGAGAGCCACCTCTTGCATAAATATCTCTTTGTCGGTGTAGTAGTCGGCCTTAACAACATCAATTCTCTTCTCGATGCGTTTGGCAACCTTCTTAATGGTCTCTTCTTCCGACCAAAGGGTTATTGTATAACGGTGAACACCTTCGATTGATGAAGATGAAACGTTCAATGTTTCGATGTTCATCTGTCGACGTGTAAACTCTGCGGTAACCTGATTCAAGAGACCCGCTATATTCTCGGAATATACTATCAATGTAAATAATTTCTTCTCCATGGTAGTGTCTATCTTAAATACAGATTATTACTCAAAAACCATCTCATTTACCGATGCTCCGGGAGGTGTCATAGGCATGATATTCTCCTCTTCCATCACAGCGACGTGCAACAAGAAAGCTCCTTCTGTCTCAAGCATCTCTTTGATGGCGTCGTCAAGCTCGGCTCTGTCGCTCACTGTACGAGAAGGTATGTTATAAGCCTCAGCAATCTTGTTGTAATCGGGGTTGAGCATAGGTGTCCAGGCATAGCGTTTGTTGAAGAACATCTCCTGCCACTGACGCACATTACCAAGGTAATTATTGTTGAGAAGGATAATCTTCACGGGAGCGCCCTGCTCCATTATTGTACCAAACTCCTGAATGTTCATCTGCAAACCTCCGTCGCCGCTGAACACACATACCGTTCTATCGGGAGCTCCGAATGTAGCACCTATGGCTGCAGGAAGTCCGTAGCCCATTGTTCCAAGACCACCGGATGTGAGCACACTGTGGGGTTTTGTGAACTTAAAGTAACGGCAAGACATCATCTGGTTCTGACCGACATCGGTAACAAGGATAGCGCTGTTGCCTGTTGCCTCGCTGACGCGACGTGCAACCTCACCCATTCTGATGGGTCCTTCGCCGGGGTTTATTGCAGGCTGAATAGCCTTCTCGTCCTCGATTGCGGCATAGTCGGCAAAACTATCTATCCACTCCTTGTGGTTGCCCTTTTCGAGCAAAGCAGTGATTAAAGGAAGTGTCTCCTTGCAGTCGCCTATAACGGGAATATCAGCGGGAACATTCTTATTTATTTCCGAGGGGTCGATATCCAAATGAATAACCTTTGCCTGCTTTGCGTATGTAGATACAAGACCGGTTACACGGTCACTGAAACGCATACCAACAGCTATCAGAACGTCGCAGTTATTGGTATTCACATTGGGGCCCAAATTTCCGTGCATACCGAGCATACCCATGTTCAGCGGATGGTCGCTGGGAAGGGCAGAAAGGCCGAGTAATGTTCTACCCACGGGCAGGTCGGCTTTCTCTATAAACTGTTTCAGTTCTTCGTGGGCATCTGCAAGTTCCACACCCTGACCAACAAGTACCAAAGGACGTGCCGAACGATTGATGAGCTCAGCCGCAGCTGCTACAGCCTTTTCGTCGGGTTTGGGATAGGGGACATAGCTTCTTATGAAATCGACCTTTGTAGGTTCATATGCCACTTTCGATGTCTGTGCATTTTTTGTAAAGTCGAGCACCACAGGACCGGGACGTCCGCTACGTGCTATGTAAAAGGCACGTGACACTGCCCAGGCAATATCCTCGGAACTTCTTATCTGATAACTCCATTTTGCAATGGGATGTGTTACACCAACGAGGTCGACCTCTTGAAAGAAGTCGGTTCCAAGTACCGACGACATAACCTGTCCTGCAATAAGTACAACAGGAGTACTGTCAAGCATTGCATCGGCGATACCTGTAAGGGTATTCGTGGCACCCGGACCGCTTGTTACTATACACACGCCTACTTTACCTGATGAGCGTGCATAACCTTGTGCTGCGTGCAGTGCGCCCTGTTCGTGACGTACAAGAATCTGTTTAAAATCCTCTTTGTGGTCATACAGCGCATCAAACACCGGCATTATTGAACCGCCGGGATAGCCAAAGATGGTGTCTACCTGCTCGTTCACCAATGAACGCATCAAGGCCTCAGCACCTCTGATAATTTCTTTTTCCATGGTTTTCCGGTTTATCGTTAATATTCTTATTCTATAATTCTCACTCCTCCCTTGTCTGCCGAGCTTACCATGTTGGCATAAGCTTT
>JAFTTA010000237.1 GCA_017467015.1 Bacteroidaceae bacterium | reverse complement strand
TGCGCAACGGCATGAACTTCATCACCGCCACCACCGAGGGCAACCTGTTTGTCGACTACTACACAGATGAGTTCGAACAGGCACCTAACGTAAAAATACACTTTATAAACGCCCCGGTGCAAGGCTATTGGGACCAAGCAACAATGACAAATGACGATTGGGTACAACTTCTCAAAGGACGCACAACAAAAGATTCAACAATATTGATTACACGCTCCGAACATGCACAGCTTGCATTCCCCGTATTTGCATGGTTGCAAAATTGCCCCAACAACATAGACTCCACAATGACACTTTACCAGCAAGTACAGTGGGCAGAACGCGACATATTGGGACTCGAGAAATATGGCAAACAGGTTAAAAACCGCCAGCTTTTCTATGCCACCACATACGGATTCATGGCTGCAGGAAGCGAAGGAGCATACTGCGCTACAAACAGTTTGGGTGGCATCACAAAGCCCGATGCTTCGAATTTTGATTTCTGGGGCGTCGGACACGAATGGGGACACAACAACCAGATTACGCCGGGCTTCAAATGGACAGGATGCGGAGAGACAACCAACAACATCTATGCAGCATGGGCGCAGTTACTCTTCACGGGTAACCCCCACTCGGTACGTCTCGAAAACGAGATTACAGGAATAGACGAGTATTCGGGCACACGCGGCGGACGCATGCAGACTTACTTCGAGGAGGCACTACGCAAAGGCTGCCCCTGGCAACTGCAAGATGGCCCCGACTATCACGGTGAGAATCCAACAACAGTCACAGTCAACGGCCAGGACGCAAACGGCAAAAACATAGGAAGCGTCACCACCACATGGCGACACTACGACCATTTTGTAAAACTTGTACCATTCTGGCAAATGTTGCTTTGGGGCACACATGCCGGGAAATGCCCCGACATAATACCAATGGTTATCGAAGGGATTCGCACTGATGAGAACTACGGCAATACTCACAACACCAACGGCAAACAACAAATTAACTGGATTAAATTGGCATGCGACAGCGCCAAGATCGACCTTCTCCCATTCTTTGAGAAGGCGGGAATGTTGCGTCCCATAAACGCATATATCGACGACTACGCAAAGGGGTGGAACATCATTACAGAGGAGATGATTGACACGCTCAAGGCACATGTAAAAAGACAAGGCTATCCTGCATTTACCGAAGAGATAAACTACATAAATGCCCACAACTGCCATATATACCGCAACAATCTGAAGCTACAAACACCACAAACAATGGGCGAAGGATGTACATACAGCAACGGACGAGTAACCGTACAGCATAGCATTGTAAAAAATGCAGTCGCATTTGAAACATATAATTCAAAAGACGAACTTATCCGCATAACCATGTATGGCCTCGCAGCAGACGATGCTCACTCATACACACAAGTGCTCTACCCTGCCATCAAAGACAGCACACAAACATCGGCATACATAATGGCAGTCGGCTACGACGGCACACGCACGAAGATATACGAAAAAACAAACATCCTCAAAGAGTTATCCGCAGGAAAATACTATCGCATCATCTAATCCGGCAAAGGCAACGCCCTCAGTTGTGGAGCCAACACAAGTATCTCCGCAACAGGAAGCATCTCGTGGAGCCTTGCTCGCGCCACTAAATCGTCGACAAAAGCCGACCAAGTGTGGATGTGGGAGGAGCGTGACGGCAACATGTATCTATACAACCCGCAAAGCGACTGCTACTTCGATGGAACAGCAAACACAAAGACATCCGAACTTGCAAAAAAAGAGAAAGCACCTGCATGGGAATCGCAGTGTATAGACAAAGAGAAAAACCTCTACCTTTTCAAGATAAAAGATAGCGGCAACTACCTCAACTCATACTCAGAGAGCAACACCGGCCTATGGACAGGTGGTGCCTCAGACGCCAATAATATTTGGAAAGTAGAGGAGGCTACATCAATATCTGTGACCATACCTGCCAACTGTTTTGTTGCAGCCTGCTATCCTTTCGCTGTTACATTACCGGAAGGCATCAACGCCTACACTGTCAGCAGACAAGCTACCATAAACTATGAGGGCAGCGACTACGACTATGCCATACTCGAAGAGATTACAGAAGAGACCATTCCCGCCTGTGCACCTGTAATATATTCTGGCGAAGCCGGAACATATTCATTAACTATAGTAAATGATGAGAGCGCCACAATAGCAAACGTAAATCTACTTAAAGGTACCACTCTGAAAAGGAGTATCGACAAAGGAACATTCCTCGGCTCGCTGACATCTGTAAACGTAGCCGGGACAACCGCCTGCATAAAAAGTTTATCGACAAGCACACAAATTCAAGCAAACAAAAGCTACTTGCTTAAAGAGGATGTGAACAACGCCGAACTGCTCTATTTAGCTATCAAAGGTGTACATACAGGTATAGATAATGTAAAGCATAAGAATAATGTGCGTTTATATGACCTCAAGGGCAATGTAGTAGATAAGCCTGAATGTGGGCATATATATGTAACATCTGATGGTAAAAAGGTACTTATAAAAAGATAAGAACACACACTTTACAAGGGCATAAACTGCCTATACACACCCTTTCACAGCGCCTAAGGCGCTGTGAAAGGGATTTTCTTTTGGCGAACAATCTATTTATTGAGAAGCAGTCACACAATCTGCGCTTATATAAAACCAGAAGTCATTTTTAGCGAATGAAACAGAAACAAGTATCATACTATTGAATATGACAAACGGCTTACAACAAAAATCTCCGACTACAAGAAAGTTTCTGCAACAGACAATATAATTGCAAAAATACCACCTATTAGCCCACTGATATAACGCAGTAAAAAAGAGAGTTTCTTACATAGAAAAGGAGAGTATAAACCTATATAGAGCATTGTCATGCCTCTATCCGAAAAGCAGATACTCCATGTAATTTGCCACTAAATAAAGAAATTCACCCCTAAATAGCGATTTCCACCACCGCAGTACACAGTAGGAAACATTTTGTGCAACAGAGCGGATGCTTTTTATACTTTTGCATCAAATCAAGAAACAAACTAAACTCAAAGGTTTATGCAATACTTTATAAAAACATTTGAAGAGAGCGTAAAAAGCTGTTGGGGAAACCCCGCACTTAACGACTACAAGAGCGAAGCGCTGACATACGGTGAACTTGCGAGAAAAATTGAGACGTGGCACCTTATTTGGAAAGCAGCAGGGCTGAAAGAGGGCGACAAGATTTCATTGAACGCACGCAGCAGTTCAAACTGGGCAACAACCTTCATGGCAGTAACATCGGGCGGCTACGTTTCGTGTCAGCTATTCAACGGTTTCACTCCGGCCGACACACAGAAGATGGTTAACCACTCCGACACAAAGATACTGTTTACAGAAAAAGCCATTTTCGACGGTATGAACTTTGATGAGATGCCTCAACTGATTGCAGCCATCGACATGAAAAACATGGAGCTGTTGGCAAGCCGCAACAACTTTGCCGACATATACGCACGTGCCGAAGAACTATTTGCTGAGGCACACCCTGATGGTTGGAGCGCAGAGGATGTAAATTACATCGACCGCGACATGGACGACCTCTGCTGTCTGAACTACACATCCGGCTCTACAGGCACTCCAAAGGGTGTTATGCTTACAGTGAGAAACATTAGCAGCAACGTCGACCTAATACCTCGTTATTTCCCCTACAGACGTGGCGACAACTACCTTAGTATACTGCCCTTTGCACACATCTTCGGTATGCTTTACGACATGACAGCTTGTCTTTGCACGGGAATGCACCTGACTATCTTATGTTTACCACCGGCGCCTACTATCCTAAAAGATGCCATGCAGAGTGTATCGCCATGCACTGTAATGATGGTACCTTTAGTACTGAAAAAGATGGCGGAATATTCAGCTGTTGAAATTTTGTCTGACAAAGCCAACAGCGAGCTGATAAAGAACAGCCCCGAATATTATGCATTGTTACGTTCCAGAATGATGGCCAATCTTGGCGGCAAGGTGGAGATTATTGTCACAGGTGGCGCTGCTCTGCCCGAGGAACTCGAAAAGATGCTGATAGAGAAGCTTCAGCTACCTCTTGTAACCGGCTATGGAATGACCGAATGTGGTCCCACAATAACACTTGGCAAACTGGGCAAATACAAACTTAAATCATGCGGTATTCTTGTCGATTGCATGCAGATAGAGATTGACTCACCTAACCCCCACGAGATTGTAGGCGAGGTATTGGTAAAGGGCAGCAATACATTTGTAGGATATTACAAAAACCCGGAGGCAGACAAAGAGGTGTTTACCGAAAACGGTTGGTTCCGCACAGGTGACCTCGGCACTATAGACGAGGAGAACAACCTTTTCCTTGTAGGACGCAACAAGAGCCTGCTTTTGGGAAGCAATGGCGAGAATGTATACCCCGAGGAGATAGAGGTAAAATTAAATGTACTGCCTTACGTAGCGGAGTCACTCATAGTTCAGAGAGGCGAAAAGTTCATTGCGCTCATTGTTCCAAATGCCGACATTATTGCAGCTGCCAACATCTCAGCAGGGACCTTAGAAGACATCATGGAGCAGAACATTACTACACTCAACAAGAACATTCCGGCTTTCGCACAGGTTTCGGGATATGAGTTGCAGGAGGAGGCTTTTGCAAAGACCCCGAAAGGAAGTATCAAGCGATTTAAATACGCATAACAGCCTCGTATTATACTTAAAATGCAGGCTCGCAAGTAATATACACAGAACATATACCCTCGTTAGAATTGCTCTAACGAGGGTATATTGTTATAGATAGCGTACTGGCAATCTTTTTGCAAACGACATCAAGCCGATTGAGAGGCGAAAAAATATTTCAATAAAACCCCTCTCTACCATAAAAACGAGAGGCAGCCTTATACCTTATAAAGCAGTCAGGCGGACAGATGTCCGCCTGACTGCTGTATAAGGTATGTTAATATTGAATTAACGCTGTTCTGCCGAATACATGATAGAGAGAGCCATAGCTTTACGAAGCTCCATCTTCACGTCTGTGACAATACCCATCTGAGTATCCTTGTCTACTTTGAGACACATCTTCATGAAAGGTTTGTCGCGCTCAGCCAAACTTTCACGCTCTGCCTGCACAAATTCGCGGATGTAACCAACCTCTGTACCTGCAATAAGTTTGTCGTTCAACTGAATACGGCTTGCCGAACCTAATCGTGCACGCAAATCCTTTGTGGGGCGACCAATATTGATGTAAGATGCCAAAGATTTGCGTTCCAACTTCTCCAACTCTGTACCCTTAGGCACCTTGAACTCTACTTTCAACTCCATCTCACGCATTGATGTTACAATCATGAAGAAGAAGAGGATAGAGAATATCAAGTCAGGCAATGAAGAGGTATTCAACTCGGGCATTTCTGCCTTTCCTTTCTTTTGAAACTTACTCATAATATTATTGGTTATATTTACGTGGCTCAGCCTCGGAAATTACACACTTGTAGTATTGACGACATGCCAACTGTTCATCTTCGTTACACTCATTGTAAGAACGACCAAAGGTCTTCTTTGCCAACTCGTCACGAAGGTCGTTGTATGCGCCGTATAATTCATTCTCAACCTGGAAATAGGTGTCGTAGTTTGTTGCACGGTCGGTCTGAAGAGAAATTACGTGGTTTTTCGTAATATTTTGTACACCGAAAGGTGCAGGAAGTTCTACGGGCACCAATTCGGGGAGATCGGGGTCGTTCTCGGGATTCGCAATGAACTGTTTTGCCAATTCACGAAGCTCTGAAACTTCAATTGTTCTTGAGTCTTTTGCTACAGTGACCATGATTTGGTTATTCATGTTCACGTTTACAACCATAGAGTTTCTTTCACGAATCTTGGGAGGATCCTGCTGGTTCTCCTCGGGAGGGTTAGGAAGACGTACCGCCAAACCTCTATTGGTATCCATTGAAGTGGTTACCAGGAAGAAAATGAGCAAAATGAATGAGATATCCGCCGTTGAGGAGGCATTCAATCCCGGTACTTTTCTTTTTCCCATTGTTTTTAATTAGGCTTTAACTTTATTAAAAGTTTTAAATGCACCTGCCAAACTTGCGATTGTAAATAATGTAGAAACCGCAAGAAGGACATACTGTACATAAATACAAACGTCTGAAAGAACGAGCATAGCAGCGTCATCAAACATAGAGTTGTCCGCCATTCTGATGGGAGCGTCGGATGCGAGTGCGTATGCAACACCAAAAAGCGCTACCACGAGAACAATGCCAAGAACACTTTTCACTGCAGCCGAAGGATTGTTCTTCATATTTGCGATGAATTGTTTCAACACAAAGAGAACAACGCACAAAACACCGGCTGCCACCAAAGCGTACATCCAATAGAGAAGTAAGCCTGTGTATTGGGGAGCAACCAATGACTTACCACCTATTGTCTCGTAATTATCATAGCCTACAAACAAGAACAATCCTAAGATGACTGCCGATGCTATAATCAATGCGAGAAATACGTAGTGAGATATTTTATCTATTTTATTCATAATAATTCTGTAGTAATGGTCTATTACTTAATTATTTCTTTGCGTTGTACTTTGTGAGCAAGTCAAGAAGTACGATAGAAGAATCCTCCATATCAGCTGTGATAGCCTCAATTTTACCAAGGACATAGTTGTAGAATACCTGAAGGATAAGAGCTACGATGATACCGTAGATAGTTGTGATAAGAGCCACTTTCATACCACCGGCAACAACGGTCGGAGAGATGTCACCTGCACGCTGGATGTCGTCGAACGCCATAACCATACCAATCACAGTACCCAAGAATCCGAGTGAAGGAGCCATAGCGATGAAAAGTGTAATCCATGAACAACCTTTCTCGAGGTTCATAGCCTGAACGCTACCGTAAGATACTACTGATTTCTCAACAACATCAATACCCTCGTCGATACGCATAAGACCCTGGTAGCAAATAGAAGCAACAGGACCTGCTGTGTTACGGCAGATTGTTTTAGCTTTCTCTACATCTTTTGCCTCAAGAGCTTTAGCTATGCTCTCCATGAGTTTCTTTGTGTTAACCTGAGCAAGGCTGAGGTAGATGATACGCTCAATGCAGAATGCAAGACCGATGATCATAGCGATGGCAACCAATGACATGAAGCCTGCGTCACCCTCAATGTACTTTGTTTTAAGTGTTTTGTGGAAACTTTCGGGTTCAGCCTCCTCTACGGGAGCAGGAGCGGGGGTTTCTTCAGCAGCAACTGCTGTTGAATCTGTAGCGGTTGAATCTGCAGCGAGTGAATCAACCTGTTCTGTCTGCTCGCCGGCTGCTGTAGCCTGAGCGTCCTGTGCAAGGACTGACTGAGTTGTTCCAAATGTGAACAATCCCAACATTGCAACGATTGCAAAAAGCTTTTTCATTGTGTGTTAATTTTAGAAATTGTTATTTAATTAGTTTATAATTTTTATATTGGGGACTGAAAAACAGCCTTTGCGGAAAGAGGGGGATTCGAACCCCCGATACGCTTTTGACGTATACACGCTTTCCAGGCGTGCCTCTTCAGCCACTCGAGCACCTTTCCCTAAATTAGCGTAGCGGTAAACTCGGCGCAAGTTACAAAAAATTTATAACTCGCGCACTATTTCGCCACAAAAGTAACCTTTTTTTTCAATAAAACAGCTATTTAAGCAAAAAAAAGGAGAAACATTTTAAATATCCGTATCTTTTATATGATAAAAACGCCATTTTAGCATGAATTATTACGTTGCTGAGAAGAAAATTGCGTATCTTCGCATTGTATTCTTACAATGTTTCGGAAAGATGTTTATCGATTATATTAATCCTTATAGTTGGGTTGTAACACTCAGGAATGTAGCATTTGACAAAGGGTGGCTCGAAAGCAAATCATTTACTTTGCCGATTATTTCGGTGGGCAACCTGACGGTTGGCGGCACGGGTAAGACCCCTCATATTGAATACATTATAGAGTTGCTAAAGGATGAGTTCGAAATAGCGACACTCAGCAGAGGATACAAAAGAAAAAGCCGCGGATATGCAACGGCTGTAAACGATGGTGATGTGGCGATAGTTGGCGATGAACCTGCACAAATAAAAAAGAAATTCCCTTACATCACGGTGGCCGTGGACGAAAAGCGGGTCGATGGCATAGAAAATTTATTAAAAGAGGGAAAGAAACCCGATGTGGTGCTGCTTGACGACGCTTTCCAACATCGTTATGTAACTCCAGGGCTCAGCATCGTTCTTATTGATTACAACAGACCTGTATGGCGCGATTGCGTGCTGCCATTCGGCAGACTGCGCGAAGCGGCAAAGGGTATTAAACGAGCCGACGTGGTGGTGATGACAAAATGTCCGGCTGATATTTCGCGCGAGAAGAAGCTGCAATGCGAGAAAATGTTAAGGATGAAAGATGGCACTCCGCTCTTCTTTTCTACCATCTGTTACGATGAACCGAAAGCGCTTTTCGACACGTCTGATAGCAAATGTACTTTGGGACATGGCACGCAAGTGTTGCTGTTAACGGGTATTGCACAACCCGAGCCACTGAAAAAAGAGCTTGAACGTCGCGGTGCAGCAGTCACACTGATGCAGTATGGCGACCACCACAATTTCAGCACTGACGAGCTAAAAGAAGTGGAAAAGAGATTTGCCTCGTTACAAGGAGAGGAAAAGTTTATAATCACCACTGAAAAGGATGCAGAAAGGCTTGTTGGACGCAACGACTTACCTGAGACAATAAAGGAAAACACATTTTGCATACCTATCAAAGTACGCATCATTGAGAATGAAAAAATTTTTAACCAAATAATTCTTGACTATGTTAGAAAAAATCAAAGAGACCGCTGACTTTCTGAAGTCGGTAATGAAGACACAACCTGAAACAGCTATAATCCTCGGCACTGGTTTGGGTAGTCTGGTAAACGAAATAACAGAAAAGTACGAAGTTCAATATAAGGACATACCCAACTTCCCCCTGTCCACCGTTGAAGGTCACTCGGGCAAGCTCATTTTCGGCAAATTGGGCAGCAAAGACATTATGGCCATGCAGGGACGCTTCCACTACTACGAAGGTTACTCGATGAAAGAGGTTACTTTCCCAGTGAGAGTTATGCGAGAACTTGGCATAAAGACACTTTTCGTTTCAAACGCAGCAGGTGGCATGAACCCCGACTTCATCATCGGTGACCTGATGATTATTAAGGACCATATAAATACGTTCCCCGAGCATCCTCTTCGCGGCAAGAACATAGAGTATGGCGACCGTTTCCCCGACATGAGCAAGGCATACGACCCCGAGCTCATTGCCATGGCTAAGGAGATTGCTGCAGAGAAAGGCATACGTGTAATGGAGGGTGTATATCTGGGTACGCAAGGTCCAACTTTCGAGACTCCCGCCGAGTATGTGATGTTCCACAGAATGGGCGGTGACGCAGTGGGAATGTCAACTGTACCCGAGGTTATCGTTGCACGTCACTGCGGCATCAGAGTATTCGGTATATCTGTTATCACCGACCTTGGCCTTGAGGGTGTTGTAGTAGAGGTTAGTCACGAAGAGGTGCAGAAAGCCGCCGATGAGGCTCAGCCACGCATGACAACAATTTTCAAAGAGCTTGTCAACAGGTCTTAAAAACAATATTATGAACGAAATAAACAGAACTGAGATTGCCACCATCGGTGAATTCGGATTAATCGATCACCTCACCGCTGACATTGCACCCATAAACAAAGAGACGGTAATGGGTGTGGGCGACGATGCCGCCATACTGAAGTTTGACGAGAGCGAGGAGGTGCTTGTCACCACCGACCTGCTGATGGAAGGCGTACACTTCGACCTGACATACGTTCCGTTGAAGCATTTGGGCTACAAGGCCGCCATGGTAAACCTTTCAGACATATATGCGATGAACGGTACTCCAAAGCAGATTACCGTATCCATTGCGCTGAGCAAAAGATTTTGCATTGAGGACATGGAGGATTTCTACGATGGTTTGAAACTGGCATGCAGCCGTCACAATGTGGACATTGTGGGTGGCGACACCACTTCGTCGCTAACAGGACTTGCCATAAGCATAACAGCCATAGGAACCGCTTCCAAAGGCAAGAGCGTAAAGCGTAGCGGTGCTAAAGTAACCGACCTCATATGCGTATCGGGCGACCTTGGCGCGGCGTATATGGGGCTTCAACTTCTGGAGCGTGAGAAAATTGCGACCATGAACACCGATGGAGTACAGCCCGATTTTGCCGGGAAAGAATATATTTTGGAACGCCAGCTGAAGCCTGAGGCACGTCGCGACATAATAGAGCGTCTGCGCGAAGCTAATGTTACTCCGACGGCGATGATGGATATCTCGGACGGACTCTCTTCGGAATTGATGCATATATGCAAACAAAGTGGCGTGGGATGTAGAGTTTATGAGGATAAAATCCCTATCGACTACCAGACCGCAATCATGGCAGAGGAACTGAACATGAACGTGATTACTTGCGCACTGAATGGCGGTGAGGACTATGAGTTGCTGTTCACCGTACCCATTGCCGACCACGAAAAGGTTGCAGGAATGAAGGATGTACGTCTGATAGGTCACATCGTGAAAGAGGAGCTTGGCTCTGCACTTATTACCCGCGATGGTGTAGAGATGGAGCTGAAGGCACAAGGATGGAATCCTTTGAAGGCAAACAAATAGAATAAACCGCCACGCAAGATGATTTTGCACCACATACTGCAGACAATTTTTCTGATATCAGGAATTATAGCTCTGTCGGCATCGATTACCGACAAGGATTGGTTCTTCAAGTCAGAAAATACATCTTTTGTAGTGAAACATCTTGGACGTAAAAAGAGCCGATGGCTGTATGGAGCATTAGGAGTGATATTCATTGTTGCAGCTGTTGCTTTCTATTACAAAATTAAAGAAATCGGATAAAACCCTGATTACCAACAAAGACGATAAACGGATGTGTGTTACACATCCGTTTATCGTCTTATATCAAATAAAGTTGTTATGTTCTTAGAACTGCTCTAACGCCTGTTCGAGGTCGGCAATGATATCATCAGCATCCTCAATACCCACTGAAAGACGCATGAGGTCGGGAGCAACACCCGCTTCAAGCAACTGTTCGTCTGAGAGTTGACGATGGGTGTGGCTCGCCGGGTGCAGTATACACGAACGAGCATCTGCTACGTGAGTTACAATGGCTATCATATTCAGACTGTCCATAAAGCGGATAGCATCCTCTTTGCTGCCTTTCACACCAAAAGCAAGAACGCCACATGCGCCATTAGGAAGATATTTGTTTGCCAAAGCATTGTATTTGCTGCTTGCAAGTCCACAGAAGTTCACCCATTCAACTTTGGGATGCGCCTCAAGGTATTCAGCCACCTTCTGCGCATTCTCACAATGGCGAGGCATGCGCAGGTGCAGTGTCTCAAGACCTAAATTCAACAGGAAAGCATTCTCGGGTGCCATCATTGCGCCAAGGTCGCGCATCACCTGCGACACCATTTTTGTAATATATGCCGCCTTGCCGAATGCTTTTGTGTAGACAAGGCCATGATATGAATCGTCGGGCTCGGTGAGACAGGTAAACTTGTCGTGATATGCCTCCCAATCGAAGTTGCCACTATCGATGACAGCACCACCCACTGCTACTGCATGACCATCCATATATTTTGTTGTGGAGTGTGTCACGATGTCTACACCCCACTCTATAGGACGACAGTTGACAGGTGTTGCAAAGGTGTTGTCCACAATTACGGGAACACCGTTTTTGTGGGCTATGCGAACAAATTTCTCAAGGTCGAGCACATTTACACTAGGGTTCGAGATTGTCTCACCAAAGAGAGCTTTTGTATTGGGACGGAAAGCAGCCTGTATCTCCTCTTCCGATGCATCAGCGTCGACAAATGTCACTTCAATGCCAAGTTTCTTCATTGTCACGGCAAACAAGTTGTATGTTCCTCCATAGATAGTGCTTGCCGACACAAAGTGGTCGCCTGCCTGACAGATATTGAAAATGGCATAGAAGTTTGCTGCCTGACCTGATGAAGTCATAACAGCACCGACGCCACCCTCAAGGGCGGCAATTTTTGCACCCACAGCATCCACTGTGGGATTTTGCAAACGTGAGTAGAAATAGCCACTATCCTCTAAATCAAAAAGACGAGCCATCTGCTCACTTGTATCATACTTGAATGTTGTACTCTGAAAAATGGGAAGTACACGCGATTCTCCTTTTTTAGGTGTCCAACCGGCTTGTACACACATTGTGCCGGTGTTCATTTTCTTTTGCATGGTATTATCGTTTTTTTCTGCAAATATTAGTGTTTGCTTTCTATTTGTTCAATTACGGTGCTAAGATACAAAGAAAATCCAAAGATATAGCCGTAGGAACAAAAAAATGTCTGTCGACTTTCGTCGACAGACATCACTATCAGAAATTTTCCCTTTGCTACGCTTGGGATATTCGCATTTGGCTTATTCTGCAACTGCCTCCTCGGCAGGTGCTTCAGTTGCAACGGGGGCAGCAGCCTTTTTGCCTGAACGACGTGTACGTGCCTTCTTAGCTGTGGGCTTAGCCATGTTCTCGTTGAAATCAACCAACTCAATGAAACACATCTCAGCTGCGTCACCAAGACGATTGCCAAGCTTGATTATACGTGTGTAACCACCGGGACGCTCAGCAACTTTCACAGAGATCTCTTTGAAGAGCTCGATGATGGCCTCTTTGTTCTGCAAGTAGCTGAATACTACACGACGCGAATTGGTTGTGTCTTCTTTTGATTTTGTAATCAAAGGCTCAACAAACTTCTTGAGTTCTTTTGCCTTTGCAAGAGTCGTAGTGATTCTTTTGTGCATGATCAACGAAATAGCCATGTTGGCCAACATAGCCTTGCGGTGAGATGCAGTACGACCCAAATGATTAAAAGATTTTTTATGTCTCATAATTATTCTTTGTCTAATTTATATTTTGAAATATCTGTTCCAAACGAAAGATTCAGACTCTCGAGCAAATCATCAAGCTCAGTGAGCGATTTCTTACCGAAATTGCGGAACTTAAGAAGGTCTGTCTTATTGTACTGAACCAACTGACCGAGTGTCTCAACATCGGCAGCTTTCAGACAGTTAAGCGCTCTTACAGAGAGGTTCAAATCAACCAATTTGCTCTTGAGCAACTGGCGCATGTGAAGTACCTCTTCATCGAACTCTTCATTACCATCCATGTCACCTGTCTCTATGGTGATTTTCTCATCAGAGAAGAGCATGAAGTGATAAATCAATATTTTTGCAGCCTCTTTAAGTGCTTCCTTCGGGTGTATGGAACCATCTGTTGTAACCTCAAGTACCAAGCGATCGTAGTCGGTTTTCTGCTCTACACGGTAGGGCTCAACCTGATACATGACGTTACGAATAGGAGTGTAGATAGAGTCGATTGGAATCATTGTGGGGTCTGTGCAGAACTCTCTGTTCTCGTCAGCGGGTATATAACCGCGACCCTTGTTGATGCTGATTTCAATCTGCATTTTAGCCGATGAATCGAGATGGCAAATGACTAACTCCGGGTTTAACACTTCAAATCCGGTTAAATACTTGCTGATGTCTCCAGCTTTAAATTCTTCTGTATTTTCAACATTGATTGAGATTTTCTCTGTCTCGAACTCCTCAACCACTCTTTTGAATCTAACCTTTTTCAGATTCAATATAATGTTGGTAACATCCTCTTTTACTCCGGGAACTGTTGCAAACTCATGCTCTACACCTGCAATGCGGATGTAGTTGATTGCAAAACCCTCGAGTGATGAAAGGAGGATACGGCGCAGGGCATTACCAACTGTTGTGCCAAAACCCGGCTCCAAAGGACGAAACTCAAATTTTCCGAAGAAATCGTTCGCCTCCAACATTATTACCTTATCAGGTTTTTGAAATGTTAATATCGCCATTATTAATTATTATTTGCTATACAACTCAACGATTAACTGCTCCTTGATGTTTTCGGGAATCTCAGCACGTTCGGGAACGTTAAGATACTTACCCTCCATCGCAGACTCATTCCACTCCAACCAAGAGTATTTGCTGTGGTTCACACCAGCCAATGAGTTCTGGATAACTTCGAGTGATTTTGAACGCTCGCGAACACCGACTACCTGACCGGGTTTTACGAAACAAGAAGGTATATTGTTTACCTTGCCGTCGAGAACAATGTGACGGTGGCTTACAAGCTGACGAGCTGCTGCACGTGTGGGAGCTATACCAAGACGATAAACGATGTTATCGAGACGTGACTCCAAGTTCTGCAAAAGAACCTCACCGGTGATACCGGGTGCAGAATCTGCCTTCTTGAATGTGTTACGGAACTGTTTCTCAAGAACGCCGTATGTATATTTGGCTTTCTGCTTCTCGGCCAACATTATTCCGTACTCCGAAGTTTTGCGACGACGGTTGTTACCGTGCTGACCGGGAGCATAATTTTTCTTTGAAAGCACTTTGTCGGGACCAAAGATGGGTTCACCAAAACGACGTGCTATCTTACTTTTAGGTCCTAAATATCTAGCCATTTCTAATTTTCTTAATATTAAAGTTATACTCTTCTTCTCTTCGGAGGACGGCAACCATTGTGGGGCAATGGTGTAACGTCTACAATTTCGGTAACTTCGATACCGGCTCCGTGTACTGTACGGATAGCAGACTCGCGACCATTTCCGGGGCCTTTAACATAGGCTTTCACTTTACGCAGACCGAGGTCATAAGCGATTTTTGAGCAAGCCTCAGCGGCCATCTGAGCTGCATAAGGAGTGTTCTTCTTAGAACCTCTGAAGCCCATCTTACCGGCAGAAGACCATGAGATAACCTGACCCTCGTCATTAGTAAGGCTAACAATGATGTTGTTGAATGACGAGTGAACGTGAAGTTGTCCGTTGGCACCAACTTTCACAGGTCTCTTTTTTGTTGCAACTGTTTTCTTTGCCATATTACTTACTTAATTATTTCGTAGCTTTTTTCTTGTTAGCAACCGTTTTCTTACGTCCCTTACGTGTACGTGCATTGTTCTTGGTGCTCTGACCACGAACAGGCAGACCTATACGGTGACGAATACCACGATAGCAACCGATATCCATCAGTCGTTTGATGTTCAACTGAATCTCTGAGCGGAGGTCACCCTCTACTTTATACTCGGCACCAATAACTTCACGAACTTTGGCAGCCATGTCGTCTGTCCAATCCTGAACTTTGATGTCCTTGTCTACACCCGCCTTAGCGAGGATTTTGGTAGCACTGCTGCGTCCGATACCATAGATGTATGTCAACGCAATCTCACCTCTCTTGTTCTGAGGTATGTCTACACCAACTATTCTTATAGCCATATACGAATATATATTATTTAATTATCACAATAAATTAACCCTGGCGCAGCTTGAACTTAGGATTCTTTTTATTAATCAAATACAAACGTCCGTTGCGACGAACTATTTTGCAGTCAGGGGTGCGTTTCTTGATAGATGCTTTTACTTTCATAATATTTAATTTTTATTTATATCGGAATACGATTCTGCCTTTGGTCAAATCATAGGGGGACATCTCTATGCGCACTTTGTCACCGGGGAGAATTTTTATATAGTGCATTCTCATTTTTCCCGAGATGTGTGCAATCACTTCGTGACCGTTCTGCAACTCTAAACGAAACATTGCATTTGACAATGCCTCTACGATTGTACCATCTTGTTCAATAGCATTCTGTTTAGCCATATCAATAACCTTTATTTCTTAAAACTTCTTCTACAAACTCGAAGGACGATAGTATGTCGGCTCCATTACGACCTACAGCTACAGTGTGTTCAAAGTGAGCTGCATTTTTACGATCGCGCGTCTTAACTGTCCATCCGTCACGCTCCATAAATATCTGGCGTTTGCCTAATGTTATCATTGGTTCTATGGCAAGGCACATGCCTTCTCTCAACTGAAGACCATTTCCTTTTCTACCATAGTTGGGGACCTCGGGTGACTCGTGCATTTCACATCCTATGCCGTGACCAACGAACTCGCGTACTACACCGAAACCATTTGATTCGCAATGTGACTGTACAGCGTGACCGATATCTCCCAAACGCTTACCGTGTACTGCCTGTTCTATCGCTAGATATAACGACTCTTTTGTTACTTTTAATAATTTCTTTGTTTCTTCATCAACCTCTCCTACACAAAATGTGTAGCATGAGTCTCCACAAAATCCATTAAGTAAAGTACCACAGTCCACAGAAACAATGTCACCCTCTTTCAGAGGTATGTCATTGGGAATTCCATGTACAACAACTTCATTTACTGAAGCGCAAATAGATCCGGGGAAAGGCACACCTTCGTAGTTAGGATAACCTTTGAAGGTCGGTTTTGCACCGTTGTCGCGTATGAACTCCTCGGCAACTTTATCGAGCTGTCGGGTTGTTACGCCCGGTTCTATTAGTTTAGCTACTTCGGCAAGCGTTCTGCCTACAATCAGATTGCTCTGCCGATGTAGTTCTATTTCGTCTGCTGTCTTAAGAAATATCATTCTTAATTAGATTAACCCATACGACCTTTTATATGACCTGATTTCAACAAGCCATCGTAATGTCTCATCAACAAGTAGCTCTCAATTTGCTGCAATGTATCGAGGACAACACCTACAAGAATGAGGAGTGATGTACCACCGAAGAACTGAGCAAACTCCTGCTGAACTCCGAATATTCCAGCAAATGCGGGAATAATTGCGATGATTGCAAGGAAAAGTGAGCCGGGCAATGTTATGCGTGACATAACTGTATCGATATACTCAGCTGTGGGCTTTCCGGGTTTAATGCCGGGGATAAAGCCGTTATTACGTTTCATATCGTCTGCCATCTGAACAGGGTTAATTGTGATAGCAGTATAGAAATATGTAAACATAATGATAAGCAAAGCGAATATCAGATTGTATGCCCACGATGTGTGGTCGAGCATCATGCTCATAATTGCAGGCATATCACCATCGGTGAACCAACCGGTGAACACGAGAGGTATGAACATTATTGCCTGTGCAAAGATGATAGGCATAACGTTTGCAGCATTAACCTTCAAAGGCAAATACTGACGTGCACCACTGAATGAAGCACCGTTTGCAGTCTGTTTTGCATACTGTACGGGAACTCGACGTGTACCTTGCAGCAATGTAATTGCAGCACATATTACCAGAAGCAAGAAAACAATCTCGAGAAGGAACATGAAAACACCACCTGCGGCAGCACCTGTCATACGAGAAACAAACTCCTGTGCAAAAGCTTGGGGCAAACGTGCAATGATACCAATCATAATGATAAGTGATACACCGTTGCCAACACCTTTATCGGTAATGCGCTCACCCAACCATAGTACAAACATACTACCTGCTGCGAGAATGATTGTGGATGACGCATAGAAAATTGCGGGATTCACAGCCTGATTGAACGCACCGGCAGCTGTGTAGCTGAGGTTTATAAGGTACGAGGGAGCCTGAAGCAGAAGAACTATTACAGTCAGATAACGTGTGTACTGATTAATCTTTCTGCGTCCACTCTCGCCTTCGCGCTGGAGTTTCTGGAAATAAGGAACTGCCATACCCAATAATTGCAACACGATAGATGCCGTGATGTAAGGCATGATACCGAGTGCAAATATTGAAGCATTTGAGAACGCACCTCCCGAGAACATATCAAGGAGTGACAACAAGCCACCACTTGTCTGTTCTTGAAGCTTTGTAAGCATACCGGGATTTATTCCGGGCAGCACTACAAACGAACCTAAACGATAAATCGCAACAAGTCCGATTGTCCAAAGCAAGCGTGTTCTGAGATCCTCAATTTTCCAGATGTTTTTCATTGTCTGGACAAATTTAAGGTTTGAAAATTTATTAGCCATTTTTTAAAGCTTTACAACTATTCCACCTACTGCTTCGATAGCTTCAGCAGCCTTTTGAGAGAAAGCGTGTGCCTCAACTGTCAATTTTGCAGTGAGAGTTCCATTTGCAAGAACTTTCACAAGCTGCTTATCTGAGATAAAACCTGCAGCAATCAGTGTTGCAACATTGATTGTCTCCAAAGAGTTTTTCTCGGCAAGAGCCTGAAGTGTTGACAAGTTGATAGCTTTGTACTCTACACGGTTTACATTCTTGAAACCGAACTTGGGAACACGACGCTGTAAAGGCATCTGACCTCCCTCGAAACCGATTTTCTTCTTGTAACCCGAACGTGACTTGGCACCTTTGTGACCACGTGTAGAGGTACCACCTCTACCCGAGCCTGTTCCGCGACCAATTCTTTTGCGAGCTTTTACTGAGCCCTCAGCGGGTTTCAGATTATTTAATTTCATAGCCAAATCTTTTTTAAATTAATTACTCTTCAACAATGGCAACCAAATGCTGAACTTTCTTAATCATACCACGAACAGAGGGATTATCTTCACACTCAACCACTTTGTTCATTTTTGTAAGACCCAGAGCATCAAGTGTGAGTTTTTGGGTCTTGGGAGCGCCGATACGGCTTCTCACCTGTTTTACTTTGATAGTAGCCATAATGTTTTCCTTCTTATCCGTTGAATACTTTACTCATGCTTACACCTCTGTTCTGAGCAACAGTGCGCGCATCACGCATCTGGCTCAAAGCCTCGATTGTAGCTTTCACAAGGTTGTGGGGGTTTGATGAGCCCTTAGATTTAGCCAACACGTCTGTAATACCTACACTCTCGAGCACAGCACGCATAGCACCACCTGCTACAACTCCTGTACCGTGAGAAGCGGGTTTGATGAATACCTCGGCACCACCGAAACGTGCAATCTGCTCGTGGGGAACAGTTCCCTTAAGTACGGGAACGCGAACCAAATTCTTCTTAGCAGCTTCAACGCCCTTTGCGATAGCAGCAGTTACCTCACTTGCTTTACCAAGACCGTAACCAATGATACCATCCTCGTTTCCAACAACGACAATTGCAGAGAAACTAAATGTGCGACCACCTTTTGTAACCTTGGTTACACGGTTGATTGCAACCAATCTATCTTTTAATTCAACGTCGTTTGCGACTTTTACTCTATTATTAACTGCCATATTCATTAGAATTTAAGCCCACCATTACGTGCAGCATCAGCAACTTCTTTAACTCTCCCGTGATAGAGATAACCGTTACGGTCAAATACTACAGTTGTGATACCTGCCTCTTTGGCCTTCTGTGCAATCATCTCACCTACTTTCGCAGCCTGTTCTTTCTTAGGCATAGCTTCAAGACCAAGTGATGAAGCTGAAGCCAATGTGCAACCTGTGAGGTCGTTGATTATCTGAACATAAATCTGCTTATTGCTGCGGAAAACGCTCATACGGGGACGCTCGGCAACACCGGTTACCTTATTGCGTACTCTATATTTAATTTTAGTCCGTCTTTCTATTTTTGTAGTCATATGCTTACGTTTTTAATTATTTAGCACCAGCCGACTTACCGGACTTGCGACGTATAACCTCGCCAACAAACTTAACACCTTTACCTTTGTAGGGCTCGGGTTTGCGGAATGAACGAATCTTTGCGCAAATCAAGCCAAGCAACGCTTTGTCGCATGACTCCAATGTGATAAGCGGGTTCTTGTTTCTCTCTGATTTTGTTGTTACCTTAACCTCTGCAGGGAACTGCATGTAGATGGGGTGAGTGTAACCAAGCAACAACTCGATTGCGTTGTTGGGTTTATCGTTCACACGGTAACCAACACCTACGAGCTCCAACTCTTTAGTAAAACCGGTAGAAACACCGATAACCATGTTGTTGATAAGAGCACGGTAGAGACCATGGTAAGCATGTTCCTGTTTTGTAGCTTCAGCGAGTGTCTTGCCACCTGCATACTGCAATGTGATAACACCATTCTCAATAGCTACTTCAATAGAAGAATCAACTTTCTGTGTGAGTTCACCTTTAGGACCTTTAACGGTAACTACGTTGTCGGGGCTGACAACTACTTCCACTTTTTCGGGAAGGCTGATAGGCAATTTACCAATTCTAGACATTG
Organism: Bacteroidaceae bacterium; assembly: GCA_017467015.1. GTDB lineage: Bacteria > Bacteroidota > Bacteroidia > Bacteroidales > Bacteroidaceae > HGM04593. The sequence continues at coordinate 701 of JAFTTA010000237.1, read as the reverse complement.
TTCAATTCCTCCCTAAATTAGTAGACGTAGCAGAGAACCTCGCCACCGATTTTCTCGGCTGCAGCCTCTTTGTCTGTCATTACACCTTTGGATGTCGACAAAATAGCGATACCCAGTCCATTAATCACTCTCGGCATATCTTTATATCCCGTATAACGACGCAAACCGGGTGAAGACACACGTACAAGGTTGCGAATAGCGTTTACCTTGTTTTTTGCATCGTATTTCAAGGCAACTTTAATTGTGCCTTGGGGGCCATCTTCTACGAACTTATAGTTCAAGATGTAACCCTTGTCAAAAAGGATCTTAGTAATTTCCTTCTTGATGTTCGAGGCGGGTATTTCTACCACCCTGTGCTTAGCCTGGATGGCATTTCTCAACCTCGTCAAATAATCTGCAATAGGATCAGTCATAAAACTTAACTTAAATTAATCAGGACTACCCTGACAATATTTATAATTAAACACTCAATTACCAACTTGCTTTTCTTACTCCGGGGATAAGACCTTGTGAGGCCATCTCACGGAACTGGATTCTTGATATACCGAAAAGACGGATGTAACCTTTGGGACGACCAGTCAGTTTGCAACGGTTGTGCATACGGATGGGGTTAGAGTTCAAAGGCAGTGACTGAAGTTTGCGTGCTGCCTCGTAAGCCTCTTCGGGAGAACCTGTGTTGATGATCTTCTTAAGAGCCTCAC
>JAFTTA010000236.1 GCA_017467015.1 Bacteroidaceae bacterium | reverse complement strand
TTATAGATTGATTAACAACATATGACAGACACCAAAAAAAGGCGCAAATGCACCGTTTTTTTGTGTCTGTCATATGTAAACTTATCATTTCATTTGCGCCGAAATCTCCAGCATACGTTCAATGGGACGCAAGGCATCTTCGCGCAATGTCTCGTCGAGAGAAACCTCGGGCCACTCATACTTCAAGCAGTTGTAAAGTTTCTCCATAGTGTTCATGCGCATATAATCGCACTCGTTGCAAGAGCAACCGGCACCCATAGCAATTTCGGGAGGCACGGGAATAAACTGTTTATTCGGCATGCTCTTCTGCATTTCGTGAAGAATACCGCTCTCGGTGACAACAAGATATGTGGTACTTGTGTCGGTCTGTGCAAACTTCAATATTGCAGCAGTGGAGCCGACATAATCGGCAAGAGCAAGAACACCGCTCTTACATTCGGGGTGAGCAAGAACCTTTGCATCGGGATATTGTGCCTTCAGTTCCACAATCTTCTCTATCGAAAAACGTTCGTGAACATGACAACCTCCGTTCCACAAAAGCATATTGCGACCGGTGATGGCATTCAGATAGCCACCAAGATTTTTATCGGGTGCAAAAAGAATTTTCTCGTCCTTCGGGAAACTGTCGACCACCTGACGAGCGTTAGAAGAGGTCACCACTACATCGGTCAACGCCTTCACTGCTGCCGACGTATTGACATAAGCCACCACCTTATACTCGGGATGCTCCTTTTTATATTTGGCCAAATCCTCAGCCTTGCAGGTGTCGGCAAGCGAACAGCCGGCATTGAGGTCGGGCAAAAGCACCTTTTTATCGGGGCACAACACCTTGTTGGTCTCTGCCATAAAATGCACACCGCACATGACTATGACATCGGCAGTTGTCTTTGCTGCCTGCTGAGCCAGTGCAAGACTATCGCCCACAAAATCGGCTACATCCTGTATTTCACCGGCTGTATAATAGTGCGCAAGGATCACAGCATTCTTTTCCTCACACATACGTCTTATTTCACTCTTGATATCAATGCCGGCAGGTATCGGTTCGTCGACAAATCCGTTGTTTTTCCACGATTCCTTCATATACAAAAATAGTTTGAGAATTAAACGCGCTCACATGTCGGTGAGCCATAAAGGTTTAGCAGGCGAGAAAAGGTTCATTTCACCTGTTGGTTCCCCATTTCAGACGCTAAGATAGCTCAATGAAAAATGAAATGCAATTTTAATGCGTAAAAAAAGCTTATAAACTGTTTTTACATATTAACGTAAGAGAATATAGAATAAAAAAAATCAGAACGTCATAGCAGCATAGACTCCCCAAGTTCCTGATTTTGGGAATATGGGAGAAAGAACTATTTTATTTTCGCGTGCCAAAGGAGAGGTAACAAGCACTGCGCATCCCGTGCCTATGGCGGCACCTGCAAGCACATCCCACACATCGTGACGACGGGCATACACCCTGCCCCATGCCACATAACCGCTTACAAGATAGGCAGGAACGGCATATTTCCATCCATATCTCTCGCCAATGAAGGTGGCACCGGCAAAAGCCACCCCTGTGTGGTTCGACGGGAAAGAGTGGTTATCACTGCCATCGGGGCGCTCCTTGCTTATTGAGTATTTCATCGCATAAGCCGAAGCAACGCTTGCTGCACAACTGCCCGCCAACTGCCAAAACCCTTTGCTATCCTTCTCGACAAAAGATGCAACAGCTCCCATGGCGGCAGGCAAAAACATAGCCACATCGGTAGAAGTCTCCACCGCACGACGCGACTGTCCCCAAGAAGAGACAAAAAACAGAGTGAATATTGCTAAAGTGAATATCCGTTTCATGGGAATTATAGAGTTTCTGAGGGCAAATGTATAACATTCGGCATAAATTAACGGAATTATTCATCAAAAATCGTTTAGATTTTATAAATTTGCAGACTAAGGCAAAGTCTGCAAGTTACCGCCACGGCACTGAAAGACAATATGTATTTAAGAAAAAAATAATAAAACAATATAACAACTATGTATCTGCACAAAGAATTGGAGACGATGACCCGTCCCGAAATTGAAAAACTTCAGTTGGAAAGACTGCAAAAAACAGTTCGCCACTGTATGAACTCACCCTTTTACAAGAAAAGATTTGAGGAGAACAATCTTAAACCCGAAGACATACAGACGCTTGACGATTTAAGAAAAATACCTTTCACCACCAAGCAGGACCTGCGCGACACATACCCGTTCGGAATTGCATCAGTACCTTTGGAGAAAGCAACACGCCTGCACTCATCGAGCGGAACCACAGGCAACCCCACTGTGATACTGCACACACAAAAAGACCTTGACGAATGGGCAAATGCTGTTGCACGCTGTCTGCACATGGTGGGATTGCGCCCCACAGATGTATTCCAGAATTCATCGGGTTACGGCATGTTCACCGGAGGTCTTGGTTTCCAATATGGTGCCGAGCGTTTGGGTATGCTCACAGTGCCCGCCGCAGCCGGAAACACCAAACGTCAGATAAAATTCATGACAGACTTCGGCACAACAGCCGTACACGCCATCCCCAGCTATGCCGCACGCATATATGAAGTGATGCAGGAACTTGGTGTAGACCCACGCCGCGACACAAAACTGAAAACACTCATCATCGGTGCCGAGCCCCACTCCGAGGAGCAGCGTCGCCGCATTGAGGAGATGTTGGGAGTGAAGGCATACAACTCATTCGGCATGTCAGAGATGTGCGGTCCCGGTGTTGCCTTTGAGTGTACCGAGCAGAATGGTCTGCACATCTGGGAAGACTACTACATTGTAGAGATAGTAAACCCCGAGACACTTGAACCCGTTGCCGAAGGCGAAGTGGGCGAGCTGGTGCTCACCACCATCAACCGCGAAGCAATGCCCTTGCTCAGATACCGCACACGCGACCTCACAAGAGTGCTTCCCGGTGAGTGCCCCTGCGGACGCCACCACAAGCGTCTCGACCGCATGAAAGGCCGCAGCGACGACATGATAATACTCAAAGGAGTGAACATCTTCCCCATACAGATAGAGACCATCCTGTTGCAGTTCAAGGAGTTGAGCACCGACTATCTGATAACTCTCGAGACCGTTGACACAAACGACGAAATGACCATCGAGGTGGAACTCAACGACATGTTCACCGACGACTACGCACGCCTGCAATCACTCACACGCGAGATTACACGTCAGTTGAAAGACGAGATACTTGTAACACCACGCATAAAACTGATGCCCAAAGGCGCATTGCCAAAGAGCGAAGGCAAGGCTGTGAGAGTGAAAGACTTGCGCAAAACATATTAATAAGCAACCCCAAAAAACAGCAAAGATATGACAGTACATCAATTATCGGTCTTCATAGAGAACAAACAAGGAACATTACAGAAAGTGCTCGACTTGCTGAAAGAGGGCAACATACAGCTGATAGCCACCACCATTGCCGACACCACCGAGTATGGCATATATCGCATCATCTGTTCCGAGCCCACACGTGCATATGAGACACTGAAAAACGCAGGAATATCGGTAAACCTATCCGACGTTTTCGCAATAACATTGGAAAACGAAGTGGGACGCGCAGCCGACACCATCAAACTATTCAGTGAAGCCGGCATAGGAATATCTTATTTCTACTCATTTATGCTTGGCAACAAGGGAATAATGATATTCCGCACAAACAATGCCGACCGCGCACGCGAAATTATAATTTTGAACAAACTGGACTTTATAGCAGAGAAAGACCTCTCAAAACTGCTCTAAAGCAAGGGGCACTGCCCCACTAAACAAAAAACACCTGAAGAGAAATGCCCAATTTATCGGAAAGAGCAATATTAATGCCATCGTCGCCCATCAGACGACTCGCTCCATTGGCAAATGCAGCAAAAGAACGTGGCATAAACATATACCATCTGAACATAGGTCAGCCCGACCTTGATTCGCCCGAGGTAGCACTTGAGGCAATCAATAAATTTGACAAAAAGATACTCGAATACAGCCCTAGCGACGGTTTTCTGTCGTTGCGCGAGAAGCTCGTTGGCTACTACGACCAATATCAGATAAAACTGAAACCCGAAGACATCATTGTGACATCTGGCGGTTCCGAAGCAGTGCTGTTTGCATTCATGTCGTGCTTGAACCCCGGCGATGAGATAATTGTCCCCGAACCCGCATACGCCAACTACATGGCATTTGCTATATCGGCCGGAGCAGTCATACGCCCCATACGTTCAACCATAGAAGAGTCGTTTGCACTGCCACCGATAGAGAACTTCGAAAAACTGATAAACGAACGCACACGAGGCATACTCATCTGTAACCCCAACAACCCCACAGGCTATCTCTACACACGTAAAGAGATGAACGACATACGCGACCTTGTGAAGAAACACAACCTCTTCCTCTTCTCAGACGAGGTGTACCGCGAATTCATCTATACAGGCTCGCCCTACATCTCGGCATGTCACCTCGAAGGCATTGAAGAGAATGTGGTGCTTATTGACTCAGTATCAAAAAGATACTCGGAATGTGGCATACGCATCGGAGCGCTCATAACCAAGAACAAAGCCCTGCGCGAAGCTGTAATGAAATTCTGCCAGGCACGTCTGAGCCCACCCCTGCTGGGACAGGTAATAGCAGAGGCCTCCATCGAAGCACCTCGCTCATATGCCATAAACACCTACGAAAAATATATCGAAAGACGAAACTGCCTCATCGACGAACTGAACAAACTGCCCGGAGTATATTCCCCCATCCCCATGGGTGCATTCTACACCGTAGCACGCCTGCCCATCGACGACAGCGACAGATTCTGTGAATGGTGCCTTAGAGAGTTCCAGTACGAAGGCGAGACAATAATGCTTGCACCAGCATCGGGCTTCTACTCCGAAGCAGGCTACGGCGAAAATGAAGTCAGAATAGCCTACGTGCTCGACAAGTCGCAATTGAAACGAGCCATATTCCTCTTAGGAAAAGCACTGGAGCAATATCCCGGCAGAAAAGAGCTATAAATGTTAATAAAAAGAAAGTTACTTGCAAATAAGCATATATTGTAAGAACAGCATTTCCGGTTATCATTTATTTGTCGTACCTTCGCGATATTAAGAGACTTTTAAAACCCAATTGAAATAAGAGTATAAACACCACAAAAACAAATATCATGAAAAAGATTCTTCCACTCCTGATTATGTTGCTCACATCGACAATCGCATCGGCACAGCTTTTCAAAGGCCGAAACGCCACATTCGACAAGCCCGAATACCAGATAGGAGCAGTCCCCGTGAAGAGCGGCAAAGTAGTCTTTGAGGAAAACATCACTGCAAAAGGCAATGCACAAGACATTTTAGGCAAGGCACAACAATGGATAAACAAACGCTTCGCGCAACCCGAAATAATCAAATACAAACAATATGATAGCGAAAAGCCGGGCACAATAACAGTAAAATCAGAAGAGTACATAACATTCACAAATAAGAAATTTGTGCTCGACCGCACACGCATCACCTACTATCTTGACATAACAGCACAAGATGGCAGTTGCACCATGAAGATGCACCGCATAACATACTGGTACGACGAAGAATACAAAGGTGGTGAGCACTTCACAGCAGAAGAGTACATCACTGACGACGAAGCATTCAACAAGAAAAAGACAAAGATGCTGAAAAAACCGGGCAAATTCAGAGTAAAGACCATAGACCTGAAAAACGACCTCGCAAAGCAGCTCAAAGATGCACTTAACTAACAAGATACGACGTGGATACAATATACAAAATCAGATATGTGCTCAACACACTGTTTCTAATAGGAGCAGTAGTTACGGTTATATTATACATTACAGTTGACAGCAGAGAACCATTCTTCTATGCAGGCATCACCTCGCTGACATTGAAAATGGCGGAATTTATTCTCCGCTTCATCATCTGAGCCCCATATTAAATGAAAAAAGAAATCATAATCCTCATATTGCTGCTGACACTGCCACTGTTTGCACACTCTCAACGCATAAACGACAACATTGAGAGAGGACAGAATAGCGTCGGTTTTGGCAGTGGCGATGTATATAACAACCCATTCAAAAGAAACCCCAAGGACAGCACCAACACAGAGACCGTCAATGTGCCAAAGGAGATACACCAATGGCACATCGATAAACTTTTTGGAACGGTAATACCCACAAACGCCGACACGCTGCAACATCTATATCAGAACTGGCACAACACCGACGGCATGAACGGAGAATACAGCTATTTGGGTAACATGGGTTCGCCACGTCTTTCAAGAATATTTTTCCACAGGAAATCGTTGCCCGACTTCAATTTTCTGCAACCATACGACTACTTCATTACACCGATAGACAAGTTCTACTTCACCGACACAAAATCGCCCTACACCAACCTCAGCTACAATGAATCGGGCGACAAAATAACCGGTGACGACCGTTTCAGAGCCTATTTCGCCTCCAATGCCGGCAAGAAATTCGGCGTGGGCTTTCTGTTCGACTATCTCTACGGACGAGGAAGATACGAAAGCCAATCTACGGCATACATGAATTTCTCGCTCTTCTCGTACTACAGGAGCGACAAGTACTCGTACCACCTATTGGCAAGCCGCTACCACATGAAATTGGCAGAAAATGGCGGTATTACCGATGACGAATACATAACCAACCCCGAAAAGACAGAAGCCGGAAGCAAGAACTTCGGCCCCGAAGATATTCCTGTACACCTGAACAAAACGTGGAACAGAAATGAGGTGTACAAAGCATACTTCACACACAACTACCAACTTGGTTTCTATCGCGACAAATTGGTGGAAAATACCGACTCCACCGTTACTGAAAAAGGGGCAGAGAAAGCTATCGCTGACACGCTCAACACAAAAAAGGAGGAAGAGCCGCAGTATGTAGAGGAATTTGTGCCGGTGACACGCTTCACACACACATTCGACATGACTTCAGATGACAGAAGTTTCATAAACTACATGCAGCCAAAAAATTACTTTGCCGACACCTACCTTCCATACGATTCGGTAGACAAGACAAAAAATCTGAACATAAAGAACACATTAGCTGTTTCACTGCTTGAAGGTTTCAACAAATGGGCTGTTGCCGGCCTGACAGCATACGCCACATACGACTACCACCGCTACACATTGCCCGACACCATGCCCACAAAACCTGCCGAATTCAGAGACAAAAGCAACGAATACACACTTAGTGTTGGTGGTATTCTGCAGCGCGAAAAAGGTAAACTGCTAAACTACAAGGTGCGTGGCGAGGCTGCAGTGGCAGGCGACGACGTAGGCGCATTCTTGGTCGAGGGAGATGCAAACATGAACTTCTCATTGTGGAAAGAACATGCCTATCTCGCAGCAAAAGCATTTGTCAAGAACAGTGACCCGTCGTTCTACTACAAACACTACCATTCCGAGCACTACTGGTGGGACAACGACAACCTAGACAAAGAGTTCCGCACAAGAGTGGAAGCCACAATAGGCATAGAACGTTGGCATACAAAACTGACGGCAGGCATAGAAACGGTGAAAAACTACACCTATCTTGCCAACCGCTCTACACTAAACGCAGCCGGCAATACATATCTGAACAGAATAGCCGTAGCACAAGAGAGTAGCAACATACAGGTAATCTCCGCAACACTGAAACAAGATTTCAGAGCAGGCATATTCAACCTCGAAACTGAGTTTACCTATCAGAACAGCAGCAACAAAGAGATACTGCCGTTGCCAACCCTCAACGCATACGCCAACGCATATCTTAAATTCAAGATAGCAAGGGTGCTCAACACAGAGATTGGAGCCGATGTACGCTACTTCACATCGTACTATGCACCCGACTACTCACCCGCCTTAGGGCAGTTCTATCAACAGAACCAGAATGAAAAAATAGAGATAGGCAACTACCCCATAGTAAACATCTATGCAAACTTCTTGCTGAAAGAGACACGTTTCTACGCCATGTACCATCACATAAACGAAGGAACAGGCAATATGAACTACTTCCTTGCACCACACTACCCCATAAGCCCCAAAGCACTATGGCTCGGTCTATCATGGAACTTCTACAACTAACGGCAGATGAACAAGATAATAAAATGGGGCTTCATCGGATGCGGTGAAGCCACGGAGAAAAAAAGCGGTCCCGCATTCAACTGTGTGAAAGAGTCCACTGTTGTTGCAGTCATGGGACGCGACAAAGAGAAAACCAAGGCTTACGCCCGACGCAACCGCATATCAAAGTGGTACACCGATGCGCAAGAGCTCATAGACGACCCCGAGGTGAATGCCGTTTACATAGCAACACCCCCATCGTCGCATGCCACCTTTGCCATCATGGCAATGAAAGCCGGCAAACCCGTGTATGTAGAAAAACCTCTTGCCGCCAACTACGAAGATTGCGCACGAATAAACAGAATATCACAGGAGACAGGAGTTCCCTGCTTCGTCGCTTATTATCGTCGTTATCTGCCCTACTTCAACAAAGTACGCGAATTGTTGCCACGCATAGGCAAAATCCTCAACGTGCAGATACGCTTCGCCGTACCTCCGCGCGACCTCGACTTCAACCGCAGCAACCTGCCTTGGCGAGTGATACCCGACATTGCCGGTGGAGGATATTTCTACGACCTTGCCCCACACCAACTCGACCTGCTGCAAGAGATGTTCGGTTGCATACTCGAGGCCGAAGGTTACTCGACCAACCGTGGCGGTCTCTACAAAGCAGAAGACACCGTAAGCGCATGCTTCAAGTTCGAAACAGGCATTCCAGGTTCAGGTTCATGGTGTTTTGTGGCACACGAATCGGCACGCGAAGACCACATAGAAATCTTCGGAAGCAACGGAAGCATAAAATTCTCTGTATTCACTTTTGAGCCAATACAGCTGCACAGCAGCGAGGGATACGAAGAGTTCCAGGTAACAAACCCTATGTACGTGCAGTTGCCACTTATAAAAAACATTGTGGAGCACCTGCAACAGCGTGGTGTATGCACATGTGACAGCATCAGTGCAACCCCCACAAACTGGGTGATGGACAAGATATTAGGCAAAATAATCTGAGAAAGATATGTCGCATTAGATTGCGACATTTACATAGATGGGAGCCATCGGAAATAATAAAACAAAAATTACAAGAAGAACGATAGCACTGCTCGTGATGCTATCGGCAACCATCATATTGCCGGCACAAAATATAATAAGCATAGACTCGCTAGGGATATTGAAATATCCCGGATACATCATCGACTACACCAGCAAAGGTATAAAATTTACCAATGATGTAATTGACAAGCACCTCGACAGCAAAGACACACGTTACATCACTCCCAACCTCTATAAATGGACCTTCATGTTGCAATATAGCGACTGCTACGAATATTACAAATTTTCGGCACGCAACACCCCGCAAAGCATTACTCTATCGCCCGACAACAGAAACAAACTGGGAGTGTACGTCGGATGGAAATGGATATTCCTCGGATGGTCATTCGACCTCGGCCGCCACAACACAAAAGCAGACTGGAATTTCAGTTTCTACACTGCTAAAGTGGGCATAGACGTGTTCCACAGAAAAACAGGAGAAAATTTCAAGCTCAGGAAGCTATCAGGATTCACCGACCCAATAAGCGGCAAAGATATCATCCCACAACAGCGACTTTTTGACGGAATATCAGTGGAACAGACCGGAGTAAACCTCTACTACATATTCAACAACAAGAAATTTTCATACCCCGCGGCATACAGCCAGACAGGCAACCAACGAATAAGTTGCGGCTCATTTATTTTAGGTTTCAGCTACTCGCGTCAGTCGTTTGAGATGGACATAACAAAGTTCGAAGATAAGATAAAAGAGGCTATGCCCTCATCCATGAATTTCAAGCGCATAAAATATCACGACTACAGCATAAATGCCGGATACTCATACAACTGGGTATTTGCTAAAAACTGCCTTGCCAACTTGTCGTTAACACCCGCCATAGGTTATAAACGCTCACGGATAAGCACCGACGAGGACAAATCCATTTTCAACAACATAAATATAGATTTTGTATCTCGTGCCGCCATCGTCTACAACAACTCGCGCTTCTTTGTAGGGGCATCACTAGTGTCACACACATACACATATCGCAAAAAAGCTCTCTCCATTGTCAACGGATTCGGGGTGTTCAATGTATACACGGGCGTAAATCTTTTCAGAAAAGAGGAAAATAAATAATAAACAACAAATTCCATCGAAAAGAGATAAAGCAAATATAACGTAAAAGGCAGCCAAAAAAATGGCTGCCTTTTACGTTATATAATGAGGTGATTCTTTTTTTACATCATACCACCCATGCCGCCCATACCGGGAGCGCCCATAGGCATAGCAGGTTTCTCCTCTTTCTTGTCAACAATTACACACTCTGTTGTGAGGAACATACCGGCGATAGAAGCTGCGTTCTCCAGAGCAACACGTGTAACCTTTGCAGGATCTACAACGCCTGCTGCGAGCAAGTTCTCGTATCTGTCGGCACGAGCATTGTAACCATAGTCGCCTGCGCCCTCGCGTACTTTCTGAACAACCACTGCACCCTCTTTACCGGCATTTGCTACAATCTGGCGCAAAGGCTCTTCAACTGCACGTTTAACAATGGCAATACCTGTCTTTTCATCGGCATTTACAGCCTCAAGAGCATCCAAAGAGTCGATAGCACGAACGTAAGTCACACCACCGCCGGGAACGATACCCTCTTCGATGGCTGCACGTGTAGCGCACAAAGCATCGTCTACGCGGTCTTTCTTCTCTTTCATCTCAACCTCTGAAGCAGCACCTACATAGAGTACAGCAACGCCACCTGAGAGTTTAGCAAGACGCTCCTGAAGTTTCTCCTTGTCATAGTCTGATTTTGTTGTCTCAATCTGACCCTTGATCTGTGCGATGCGTGTATCGATGGCATCTTTGTCGCCATTACCATCAACGATTGTTGTAACCTCTTTGCTGACAGTTATTTTGCCGCAAGAGCCGAGCATCTCAAGAGTTGCCTGCTCAAGTTTGATACCTTTCTCCTCTGATACAACGATACCACCTGTGAGGATTGCAATATCCTCGAGCAAATCTTTGCGACGGTCACCGAAACCGGGAGCCTTAACAGCGCAAATCTTAAGCTGTGAACGCAGACGGTTAACGACCAATGTTGTCAAAGCCTCGCTATCAACATCCTCGGCAATAATAAGCAAAGGACGACCGGTCTGAACAGCAGCCTCCAAAATGGGGAGCATATCTTTGAGGTTAGAAATCTTCTTGTCGTAGATGAGCACGTAGGGATTCTCCATCTCGCACTCCATCTTCTCTGTATCGGTTACAACGTAAGCCGAGAGGTAACCTCGGTCGAACTGCATACCCTCAACAACACCAATTGTTGTGTCGCGGCTCTTGGCCTCCTCAATGGTGATAACACCATTCTTAGAAACCTTGCGCATAGCGTCAGCGATGAGTTTACCAATCTCAGTATCGTTGTTTGCTGAGATAGTGGCAACCTGCTCGATTTTCTCGTAGTCGGCACCTACATCCTCGCTCTGCTCCTTGATTGAGGCAACAATCTTCTCGACAGCCTTATCGATACCACGTTTGAGATCCATGGGGTTAGCACCGGCAGTAACGTTACGGAGACCCTCGCTGATGATAGCTTGCGCAAGCACTGTTGCTGTTGTTGTACCATCACCTGCATCGTCACCTGTTTTTGAAGCAACAGCCTTAACAAGTTGCGCACCTGTATTCATGTAAGCATCGTCAAGCTCAATTTCCTTAGCAACGGTTACACCGTCCTTAGTAATCTGAGGAGCACCGAACTTTTTCTCGATGATAACATTGCGACCTTTGGGACCGAGTGTCACTTTCACTGCATTTGCCAACTCGTCGACGCCCTTTTTCAACTGGTCGCGGGCGTCCATATTAAATAAAATCTCTTTTGCCATAATTCTTAAAAGTTCTTAGTTACACTAAAATTATCCGATAATAGCCAAAACGTCGCTCTGACGCATAATCAAATATTTTACGCCATCAAGATCAAGCTCTGTGCCGGCATATTTACCATAAAGCACATTGTCGCCAACCTTGATTACCATCTCTTCATCTTTTGTGCCGTTGCCAACTGCAACAACCTCACCCTGAAGGGGTTTTTCTTTCGCTGTATCAGGAATAATGATGCCGCTGATTGTTTTTTCCTCAGCTGCTTGAGGCAGGATGAGAACTCTGTCTGCCAAAGGTTTAATGTTCATAATTTTAGAATTTAATATTGTTATTTTACTTTTATTTCATAAATCTGTGCCTAAGCACATTAATACTATAACCAAAAGCGTGCCAGAATAGTTTTAGCGTCACAACATAGACATCAATAGGACAAAAATGTCGCATCAGCATGACAGTATGCGACATTTTGGCATAAAGTTTACCGATTTATCGCCAAACGTCATAAAAAAGATGTCCAAGCAGACATATATAATGCATTTCACAAAAAGAGCAACATGACAAGCCGCATACAAGCCATCCATATTCTTTGGCACACTTTTTGTTATATTCACGTATATAAATTGTATTTTTTATAAAAACCGAGATGCAGTTTATCAATTTCTTTGTATCTTTGAGGTAAACCTCGGACATACACTGCAAGCAGCAAGCTGCACTCCTTTATGAACCTAAAGGTTCAGTCGTCGCAAAGTTCGTGCCAACGAGAGCAGAGAGGAAGTTTACTTATACTCTGCCGAGTGCAGCCGAAGTTCGCATTTGCATTGCAACGCTAATTTCGCGTTGCCGATTTGAAAAATATAGAAGCAAGCTTCATATTTCTCGCTCGTTTGTTGTATCTTTGAGGTTTACCTCGAACATACACTGCACTCGCTTTGAAAAATATAGAAGCAAGCTTCATATTTCTCGCTCGTTTGTTGTATCTTTGTAGAATGTAGGCAACATTCTGACACAAAAAGAGGAGCGCCGCAAAATGAAAATGTAAAAATAAAAACAACACATAATGGGATTTATAGAATTTATAAGCAAAATGTTCGGCAACAAGGCAAGCCGCGATATGCGCGAGATACAGCCTTGGGTGCAGAAGATTAAAGAGGTATATCCTTCAATATCTTCTCTCAGCAATGACGAACTTCGCGCACGAACCGTTGCGTTGAAAGAGAGAATAAAAGAAGCGACAGCCGAAGAACGTAAGAAAATCGAAGAGTTGAAAGCCTCTGTCGAACAGACTGAGCTGGAAAAACGTGAAGAGATTTTCAACCGCATAGACAAGCTCGAGAAAGAAATTCTCGACAAGAACGAGGTTGTGCTCGACGAGATACTTCCCGAAGCCTTTGCCATTGTAAAGGACACTGCACGCCGTTTCACTGAAAACGAAACAGTAGAAGTAACAGCCACAGACTTTGACCGCAAGCTGGCAACGATGAAAGACTTTGTCAGCATAGAAGGCGACAAAGCCATATATCGCAACCACTGGAGCGCCGGTGGCAATGAAACCATCTGGAACATGATACACTACGATGTGCAGTTATTTGGTGGCGTTGTACTTCACAAAGGAAAGATTGCAGAGATGGCAACAGGTGAAGGAAAGACACTTGTAGCTACCCTGCCTGTATTCCTCAACGCCCTCACAGGCAACGGTGTACATGTGGTTACCGTAAACGACTACCTTGCCTAGCGAGACTCAGAGTGGATGGGACCGCTTTACATGTTACACGGACTGAGCGTCGACTGCATCGACAAACATCAGCCCAACTCCGACGCACGCCGCAATGCCTACCTCGCAGACATCACATTCGGAACGAACAACGAATTCGGCTTTGACTACCTGCGCGACAACATGGCATCGCAGCCCAGCGAACTTGTACAGCGCATGCACAACTACGCTATCGTCGACGAGGTCGACTCGGTGCTTATCGACGATGCCCGTACCCCCCTTATCATTTCAGGCCCGGTGCCACGCAGTGCCGACCAAATGTTCGAGGAGTATCGTCCTTTGGTCGAACGACTGATGGAAGCACAAAAGAAGCTGACCACACAGTTACTCTCCGAAGCACGCCAACTTATATATTCCGAGGACAAGGAGGAGGTTAACAAAGGTTATTTGTCGCTGTTCCGCAGCTACAAAGCACTGCCCAAGAACAAAGCCCTCATCAAGTTGCTCAGCGAGCCCGGCGTAAAAACCGGCATGCTGAAGACTGAAGAGGTTTACATGGAGCAGAACAACAAACGCATGCCCGAAGCCATCGAGCCTCTATACTTCGTCATTGACGAGAAGAACAACAGCGTAGACCTCACCGACAAAGGTATCGAAATCCTCACCGGTGACTCACAAGACGCAACATTCTTTGTGCTTCCCGACATTGCGACAGAACTTTCGCTGCTCGAGAGCGACACCACCCTCACTGACGAAGAGAAAGTCGCAAAGAAAGAAGAGATGCTCACCAACTATTCGATAAAATCGGAGCGCATACACACCATCAACCAGCTGCTTAAAGCATATGCCATGTTCGACAGAGACGTGGAATATGTTGTAACAGAAGATGGACAGGTAAAGATTGTAGACGAACAGACAGGCCGTATCATGGAAGGTCGTCGCTACTCCGATGGTCTGCACCAAGCTATTGAAGCAAAAGAGCGCGTAAAGGTAGAGGCAGCGTCACAAACTTTCGCAACCATCACTCTGCAAAACTATTTCCGTATGTATCACAAGCTCTCGGGTATGACAGGTACAGCAGAAACAGAAGCAGGAGAATTTTGGGACATTTATAAACTTGATGTGGTAGTCATCCCCACCAACCGCCCTATTGCCCGCAAGGACATGAACGACCGCATCTACAAGACGAACCGCGAAAAATATAAAGCCGTCATAGACGAAATAGAGATGCTCGTGGGACAAGGACGCCCCGTGCTTGTGGGAACAACCTCTGTAGACATCTCCGAGTTGCTGAGCCGCATGCTCACAATAAAGAAAATACCCCACAACGTACTCAACGCAAAGTTGCATCAGAAAGAGGCTGACATTGTGGCAAAAGCAGGTCTTGCCGGAACAGTAACCATCGCCACCAACATGGCAGGTCGTGGTACCGACATCAAGCTTAGCCCCGAGGTACGCGAGGCAGGAGGTCTTGCCATCATTGGCACAGAGCGCCATGAATCGCGCCGCGTAGACAGACAGTTGCGAGGACGTTCGGGACGTCAGGGCGACCCCGGTTCATCGGTATTCTTCGTATCACTCGAGGACAAACTAATGCGTCTCTTCGGCTCGGAAAGAATAGCAAAAATCATGGACAGCAAATTCATGGGCTTCAACGAAGGCGACATGATAGAACACCCCATGATTTCAAAATCAATAGAAAATGCCCAGAAGAAGGTTGAGGAGAACAACTTCGGCATACGTAAACGCTTGCTTGAATATGACGACGTAATGAACAAACAACGTACAGTCATATACACCAAACGTCGCCACGCACTTATGGGTGAGCGCATAGGCATGGATATCGTAAACATGATATGGGACAGATGCTACACCATTCTTGACAACTACACTTTTGAGGATGCCAAATTGGAATTCCTAAAGGTGCTTGCCACAGAGCTACCTTTCAAGACAAAAGAAGAGTATGACAAACTTGATGGCGAGGAGAGAGCAAACATCGCATTCGACGCTGCGCTTGAAACCTTCAAGCGTCGCAACGAAAGAATGGCAGAGATAGCATATCCTCACATACAGTACATCTACGAGAACAACGAATCGATGAGAGATCAGTTCATCTATGTACCCATAACAGACGGACGCCATCTCTATCAGATACCCGTAAACATAAGACTGGCATACGAGACAAAATGTAAAGAGGTAATAAAATGCTTCGAGAAAGCCATTCTGCTACACACCATCGATAACGCATGGAAAGAGAACCTTCGCGACCTCGACGAGCTGAAACACTCAGTGCAAAATGCAAGCTATGAGCAGAAAGACCCGCTGTTGATATTCAAACTTGAATCCGTAACCTTGTTCGACAAGATGGTCAACAAAATCAACGACAAAACAATATCGATATTGATGCGTGGACAAATCCCCGTACAAGACCCCACACAGGTAAACACTGCGCCCGACCCCGAAAAGGCACACAAACCCAAACAACAATATCGTGAAACAAAGGTAGACCTCAACGATGTTAACCAGCAGGCAGCAGCCGCACGCGACACACGCGAACAACCCCGTCGCGAGCCCATCCGCGCAGAAAAAACGGTAGGCCGCAACGAGCCTTGCCCCTGCGGAAGCGGTAAGAAGTACAAAAACT
The DNA here is from genome assembly GCA_017467015.1 of Bacteroidaceae bacterium. Lineage (GTDB taxonomy): Bacteria > Bacteroidota > Bacteroidia > Bacteroidales > Bacteroidaceae > HGM04593. The sequence continues at coordinate 13,416 of JAFTTA010000236.1, read as the reverse complement.
GCTGTGGCAAGAACTAACCAAAAGAGGCACACTTAATAACAGAAGTACAAACCATAAATACCAACGATATGTCACTCAGCAAACAATCCAGAGAGAGCTTGCTTGATGCAATACTCTCAATAACCGACAATTTCGGAAAGCAGGAAAATGCAGTTGTCACAGACCTCTATTTTCAAGTCGACAAGAGAAGTGGCGTCATAACCATCTTTGACGATGACGACCGCGAACTGGCAAAAGCTAATATTGCCGAGTGGGATGCATCTGTGCAGGAACACACTCCTTCAAAAACCGAAAAAACACTGCGCACAGAACTTTTGCAGATGCAAAAGGTTGGTCTATTCGACAAGATGAACATCTTAAAACCATACTCATGCACCTTGGTAGATGAAAACAAAGAGAGTATAGTGGACCTTCTTTACATAGACGACGAGACACTCATACTCGACACTGAACTACTAAAAGGTCTCGACCAAGAGATGGATGAATTCTTGAAATATCTGTTAGAAGAGTAATTGGGACTGATACAATAAAACATCCGGGTGCTTAATAATACAAAAAGCACCCGGATATTTTATTTACAAACCCTAAAAGACTACTTATCACTTAAGGGCTTAATAACATTCTTATAAAGATAGAGTGCGCGGTTCTCATTCTCGTCAAGAGAATACTTGCCATCTGTTATCTTCTCCAATGTGTAGGATTTATATACAATGGTGTAACCACCGCCATTTGTACCATAAGTATCCTCCTCGTAAATAAATGCCAACGAATTATCAGCCTGCATAGTCATAGTGGAATATGCCGAAGAGGTAATACTGCTCTTGTATCGTCCGTCCCAGTCCTTGGCAAAATGAGCCGGAGTGAGGAAATCTTTGTAATCCTCAAGTTCCTTATAATATATACCCACATTGCTGCGTCCCGAGCCGAAAGGCAAAGACTGAAGAGCCAGATAGAGTTGTTTACCGTCCTCGTTACGCACAACCGGCAAAATCATAACCTCGCCATTGCAAGAATTATTCAAAGCCGTAACACCATTGTTCTTTGCGCCCGAGAAAGCCATCTCACCCCAAGAGCCTTCAGCTGTTTCGACATTGTCAAAGCGGAAGATGTTGTAATAACGTCCGCCACCGCAACGGGAGCTGATAAGTATGCTTCCATCAGGGAGTTCCTCAGTCTTAGGCTCATCGCCTCCACGTGGCACAGCACCTTTATTCACATCGCCCAGCACCTTCCATTGCTTGCCGAAGTCATCGGAATAGACTACAAAATTACAGAAAACACCGTCCTTGTCGCGTGCAAGCATTGCCGCATAGAGACGGTAATAGTCGCCAACCTTTGTCAGACGGCTCTGGGAAATACGTCCCGAACCAATGAACATGGAACGGATGGGACCAACCGCACTACTATCGAAAGGTGTGTAGAACTGATCGGTGATAACCTCGGGAGCACTCCATGTGACGCCACCATCTTCGCTGTAGAGACGTGCCACCTGATTAGGTATCTCACGTGTGGAGTAGAAAAAGACCTGATAACCACATACACACAACATCAGCACGCGGTTACTCTCCCTGTCGGCAACAATGCAAGGGTCGCCATAGCCTGCTGTCAGCGATGCATTGCGGTCGTTGTTGTTCAGTTTGCCATCGCCTTCAATGATTGTGAATATATCGCCCCATGTTTTACCATTATCCTTGCTGATGCGTCCATGCAGGTCGATGCGACCATTGCCAATGTCGTAACGACAATGACGATAGTCGGCAACAGCAAGCAGATTGCCTTCGGCTGTGGTGGTGATGGCAGGAATACGATAAGGCACAGCATCCGATGTAAGTGTAGGGAAAAGGTCGAAATGAGGTTCGGGTTTCTCAAAATATCGTTCAACAGTAACAGAAAGCCCTTTAAGTATTACTCCGCTATTTTTACTATCGGCAAGTACAACTGTCACGCTCTGCTGAGGCTCATCACCGCTTTTATAAAGGATAGGAGCTTCTGCAGAGAATGTATCACCATTATAGCTCAGATTTATATTCTCGGCAGTCGCATCTTTTATAATCTTCTCCAGTTTTATTTCCGATATGCAATATCCCTTAGGAGCACTGATGGTATAAGTGGCACTTTTGGCAGTACCTGTGTAGCAAGCAATATCACTTGCGACAGCTTTCATATTATTGGCATTGCATGTAAGTGTCACGGGAGTGCCCTTATCGTTGCTCACCCACTTAGAGAACCATGTACCGGCAGAATTACCTGTGGTAAACGAGCCGGCAAGCGCATCAACCTTAACGGTATTGCTTGAGACTGCAACAACTATCGATGAGCCGGAATCGGCTCCACCCGTCCAAAAGGCGAGTTTACCACCACGATTATTTACAACATTCTTTTTTGATGCTTTCGAAACAAGATAGAAAGCCTCTGTGTCGTCACCCAAATCTTTCGAAGGAGCAACGTTCCACAAATAGGTGTAACCACTTGCGCCAGCCTCTTTAAGCACCACATACGACTCGCTACCCGCATCGCCTTTCATTGTAGAGGGAGCGGCAAGCATTTTGGCTGTGCCCGCTTGCTTGTTATAAATCTTATAACCGTTTTTCTCGTCACCAATGAAGCACCAAAGGTCGGCATCGGCGAGGTCACTGCGATTGTTTTTTATGGTAATGTAATCGGCTGTGCCATTATCTGAAATGAAAAGAGCCGAACTGCCTATGGTCATTGTATACCAATGGGTATCGGGAGCAAAGCCGCCATCAACGATTGTTGTTACCTTGAAAGGCGCCTCGGCATTCGCTACAACAGCACACAACAACAATGCCAGCGCCATCCAACCACGTAAAAACATCTTTCTCATATATTGTATATTAAGAAAAGCAGTGCTGCCACATAAATATGGCAGCACTGCGGTAAATTTGATAATATTATTGTGCAACCAACTCGTATACAGCACTACCAAGTTCTTTCTCTATATTGAGATAGAAGCCTTGTGTCATAAGAGTCTTACCGCTGATAACTTTACCGTCGAGTGAACCCTTCTTCTTGGGATTTTCGGGGTTAAGCTCAGTGAACTTATAGTTCTTGTTGGGGTCGAGACCCTTAAGCACTCTAACCTCGGCAGGATAGCTGCGAACATACTGTGTACGATAGAGGAAGTAAACAGCACGATCCTTCTCGGGTGTTACATACATTACCGATACATAAGGTTTCTTCTCGTAGGGAGAAATAAGGCGGTAGAGGTCACCCTGCTGGATAACGGGACGAATGTTCTTGTATGTTGCGATTGCATTCTTTGCAAATTCCTTCTCTTTGTCAGTAAGGTCAGAAGGTTTCATCTCCATACCCAGACGACCTGTCATTGCGACATCGAAACGGAACTTCAAAGGAGTAACACGTTTTGTCTGATGGTTGGGCGATGCACTCACGTGAGCTGCCATCACGTTAGAGGGATAATACTGTGACACACCCCACTGGATGAAGAGACGCTGTATAGCATCTGTATTGTCGCTTGTCCAACACTCGTTGAAGTAGGGGAAGAAAGCATAGTTAAGACGTCCGCCACCACTTGCACAGAGCTGAATAACGAGGTTGGGATATTTTGCACGGATGCGCTCAAGAGTCTTGATAAGACCTCTGTGATACTCTATGTAGAGGTGTGACTGTTTTTTCTTGGGCAAATAGAGCGAAGCAGCATTAGCTATTGAGAAGTTGGCATCCCACTTCATGTAGTAGATGTCGGGGTTGGCAACCATCAAATCGTCAACAACTTTGAACACATGATCCTGAACCTCGGGATTTGTCATGTCGAGCATCAACTGTGTACCGCCACGACCCATAACAGGTTCACGCTCCTCTTGACGAAGAATCCAATCGGGATGTTTCTCATAGAGTTCACTCTTTGAGTTTGTCATCTCAGGCTCAATCCAGATACCAAATTTAATACCGAATTTCTTTGAAGACTCGATAAGTCCCTCAACGCCCTGAGGCAATTTCTTCTTACAAACCATCCAGTCGCCGAGTGATGTCTCACCATTGTCACGAGGATATTTATCGCCAAACCAACCGTCGTCCATAACGAACAATTCGCCACCGATAGCAGAGAACTCTTTCATCATCTGGTCCATACCCTCTTGGTTCACTCTGAAGTAAACACCTTCCCAGCTGTTGAGCAAGATGTCACGCTCCTGAGTGCCACCGATAATCTGGTATTTGCGACCCCAACGGTGGAAGTTACGGCTCACACCACCCTTACCCTCGGTGCTGCATGTGAGCACAAGTTCGGGAGTTGTGAAGCTCTCTTTAGGTTCAAGAGTGTATGCTGAAGCCTCGGGATTGATACCGGCAACAATCTCCAAATAGTTTGAGTTGCTCTCGTTAAGGAAAGAGAGTTCGTAGTTACCTGTCCACAAAAGTGTACCACCCACTACAAAGCCACAATGCTCGTTAGGCTCGCCACGAGAAACCATGAAAGAGGGGTTTGTGACAAAAGATGTACGCGCACCGTCGTGGTTGCCGATAACTCGTCTTCCACGATGAATGGGCTCCTCAACCAACTGGCACTCTGCACCCCAGCCACCTACAAGGTATGAAAGCCACAACTCGTTGGACTTCATGGGAAGGTAAGCCGATGCAAAACGGTTCAGCGTAACAGCCTTCTTCTCTTTGTTAGTAATAACAGTTGAAACCTTTATTACGTCAACATCGGGGATAGCCTTGTAGAGAATGCTGACATAGAAGGGGAACACCTTGTCTTTCATAACAAACTCGGTAACCTCGGCTTCATTCTCTTTGTATTGTTTAACCTCTTCTATTGCAAGTTCCAAAGAGTTGTCACCGCTGGGATGAGTCACCAACATTGCATGTTCTGCAGTACAATGTGTTCCGAATGTAGGATATGCTCCCCAGTTTACGGCATTGCCTGTTGCACGAATTTCGTTAACGGGGATTGTGGGACCATAGTAAACAAAGTTCAGGCGTTCGCCTTTTTTGCCGCTGAGCACCATCGTGGTGTTTTTTGTCGAAATGACATAATCCTCGGCATGCGCAGCCAATGCAAAAATGGCAAGCACTAACAAAGAAAAGATTTTTTTCATAAATATAAATTATTGGTTATTGTTTTATTTTGTTTCACAATGTTGCAAATATATAATAAATTTTCTGTTTTTATACATCTGTATGTGAAAATATTATTTCATAATGAGTTGTGACGACTTTTTTTTGTAACTTTGCGGCGTTTAGAATTTTACAAAATGAAGAAAAGCACCAAAAGAATTATCATCATAAACCTTATTGCAATGGCAGCCGTTATCGTTGCGACCCCAATGATTGTATTGAATTGGCTCGACAGCTATACACAGCACGGCAAAGCCATTGAAGTGCCCAACGTATGCGGTCTCTCGCTCGACGAAGGCGCAAAGCAATTAAGCGACAAAACATTAGGCTACGAGATTGTAGATTACAAATACAATAAAGATGCCGGCGAAAATGAAATTTTGGAGCAGCGCCCGGCCGGAGCCGAAAAGGTGAAGAGCGGACGCAAAATACAGCTCACACTCAATTCAAGCAAAGAGCCCACAATGAAACTGCCCGACGTGATAGACAACTGTTCGCTACGCGAGGCTGAGGCTCGCCTGCGCGCTGCCGGTTTTAAACTTACAGAGAACATCACCATCAATGGCGAGAAAGATTGGGTCTACTCGGTGCTCATGGGCAAAGACACTCTGAAAAGCGGCGTAGAGATTCCACTTGGCTCCACTCTGACAATAATCATTGGTAGTGGTGACGAAGTGGAGAAGGTCGATTCGGTTTTAGTCGATGATTCTTGGTTCGAATAAGACAATGATGGAGATAGAGGAGAAAGAGTTGTTGCCGACCGGCATTGCACTTGACGACGAAGAGAGAGCCTTTGACGAAGACGAAACGCTTTTTAAGGAGTATCGTTGCGTTGCCGACAAAGGACAATCGCCACTGCGTGTAGATAAATTCCTCGTGGAGCACATTGCGCACATGTCGCGCAACAAAATTCAGCAGGCAGCCGACGCCGGCTCGTTGTCGGTTAACGGGCGTCCCGTTAAATGCAACTATAAGGTGAAGCCTTGCGATGTTGTCACAGTGACAATGGACACCCCGGCTTACGACAATAGCATTATCCCCGAAGAAATTCCTTTGGACATTGTCTACGAAGATAAAGAGCTGATGGTGGTGAATAAACCCGCCGGGCTTGTTGTTCACCCCGGATGCGGAAACACCCACGGCACACTCATTAATGCCATTGCATGGCATATGCGCGACAACAGCGACTTCGACCCGAACGACCCACAGGTGGGACTTGTACACAGAATAGACAAGAACACATCGGGATTGTTGGTGATAGCAAAGACCGCCTTCGCCAAAGCCCATTTAGGCATGCAATTCTTCAAAAAAACCACCAAACGCACATACAATGCCGTTGTGTGGGGAAGAGTAAAAGAGGACACCGGTACAATAGAGGGCAACATCACACGTAACCCACGCAACAGATTGCAGATGTGTGTATCGTCAGACCCCGAGATCGGGAAAAGCGCAGTTACACACTATCGCGTGCTTGAGCGTTTGAGCTACGTTTCACTTGTGGAGTGTAACCTCGAGACAGGACGCACACACCAGATCAGGGTACACATGAAACACATAGGGCACACGCTCTTCAACGACGACTGCTATGGCGGCGACGAAATACTTAAGGGCACCCATTTCAGCAAATACAGCCAGTTCGTGAAAAACTGCTTCAAGACCTGTCCGCGCCAGGCACTGCACGCAAAGACATTGGGGTTCATCCATCCTACGACAGGTAAAGAGATGTACTTCGACTCAGAACTGCCACAGGATTTTCAAGAGTTGATTAAAGCATGGCGTGTCTACTCGGCATCGAGTGCCAACTATCAAGACTAAACTATTGAAACGAACAAAACAAGAAGGGATAACGACCTTGCACGAGCAGCTATAACAAAGATCATGGCTGGCATCTGCATAAACAGGCGCAAACAATAAAGGTGACTCAAAAGTCATTTAACAAAGAAAGCAAACCCCGTCAGAGTTGTTCTGGCGGGGTTTGTATGTCGCAAAAGTAGGTTTTTAGGTCACCCTCTTAAATAAAAAGATTGCTTTGCTTATGAAGTGAACCCCAAAAGTTAGACAAAAAACTTTTGGGGTTCACTTCATATTTAATTTATGTATCAGTCCCTTTTATTAATTAATAAAGAAGATTACTTCTTGTCGAGACTCTTGATACGGACATTGCGGAGCCAAAGCTCAGAACCATGTCCGAGGAAGCCGATGTAACCTTTCTTGTTGAGCAAACCGGGGTGATTCAAACCATCGCGTGTTTTTGTACCGCCCTCAGAAGCCTCTCTGATGTTACCCTCAGTAATAACCTTACCGTTAACTGTTACACGGATGTAGTCACCCTTAGCATAAATCTCTTCTGTATTCCACTCGCCAACGGGATTGAGAGCATCGAAGATTTTGGGAGCGATAACACCGTAAACAGAACCATGGTGCTGATAGGGTTTCAACCATGATGTGTAGATGGGGTTGAAGTGGTCGAGAATCTGAATCTCCATGCCGTGGTAAGCAGCATCCTTGCCCATAGGTGTGCGGATACCTACACCGTTGTTGGCACCGGGAGTAAGTTTGAACTCAAAACGGAAGATGAAATCACCATACTCATCTTTTGTGTAGAGGTTACCAAAGCCGCTACCTCTTTTACGTACTGCGATTGTACCATTCTCAGTAGCATAGTTTGTTTTGTCACCCTGCCATTCGTTGAGTGATGTACCGTCGAAGAGAAGTTTGAAACCCTCTTTCTTCTCCTGTGCAGAGAGTTTATAAGGCTCTGCCTGAGGAAGCTCGCGGATGTAGAGGTTGCGATAAGCAACTTTGCTACCATGAGCCTGAAGTTCAATCTGCTCTTTGAGGATAATGGGAAGTGAACGGTCCCAATAGTTCTCCATGATTACGTTGTTAACAACAAGCTCGCCATTGAGGTAAACTGTAACACGCTCATCAGTCATCTTGATGTAGAAGCTGTTCCACTGACCAACGGGATTGTCGGCCACTTTAAGAGGTTTGTTCGCGTTTACGCTGTTGTTGTAGAGACCACCTGAGCCTACCTGTGCACCTACGTTTGTGCGACGTGTATCCCAAATCTGAACCTGAGGTGTACCACGGAGATAGATACCTGCATCGGGCTCTTTGCCATCGTAAAGCATCCAGTCTACATACATCTCGAAGTTGCCATACTGTTTCTCTGTGCAGAGGCTGCTGCCCTCGCCGTTGAAGAGGATTGTACCGTCAACAACTGACCAGCTCTTAGCCATAGACTCGTTTGCCTCTTTCTGAAGTTTGGCAAGCTTTGTCTTGTTAAGTTTAGCACGCTGGTAGGGGTTGTCGTAGGGTGATGCCAAAAGACCTTTCCAACCTGTGAGGTCTTTGCCATTGAACATTGTCACAAAACCTGTCTCGTTGATTTTCGCAAGTTTCTCGAGGTGCTGTTTGATAGCAGGAATCTCATAGATAGCGTCGCCACCCTTGATTACCTCAGTCGCACGTGTAAGCAGAGCTACAACCTCGGGACCGTTAAATTCAACGTTACCCAATGCGAGCACGCGAACAGCCTGAGCTGCAGCCTGTTGCAATGCGGGAACTTCGATAAACTGTCCTGCGTAGATGATACCGAGGAATGTGTTTGTCTTTGCAACAGCCTGAAGCACTCTTACTTTCTGTGCATCTGTTGTAGCGAAGTTCATTGCGTTGCGATACATCAACAGGCGCTGTGCACCGGGAAGTTTGTTAGAGATGCTCTTCATGTATGCCTCGAAAGCAGCACTGAGAAGTTTTGTATCTTTCTTTGCTACGAGGTCGTTGCAGATGGCAAGAAGCTGCTGGTTGCTTGCTGTCTTGAAGACGATAGGCCAATAGAGGTTCTGCTTGTCTGCTGCAACAGATGCCTTGCGAGCATTGATTGTCTTGAACTGCTCGTCCATGCTCATTGTAGACATAGCAGCAAGGATAGCATCATGTACGGCAGGTACATATTTTGCATCGCATTTCTCAAGGAGAGCATAGAGTGAACCAAGGTTGTCTTTTGTTGAAACATCTTTAAGAGCCTTGTAAGCAGCATCTTTAACTCCATTGTCGGCAGAGTTCAGCTGGTCGTTTACGAGTTTGTTGAAAGAAGCGTCTTTACGAGCTGAAATGATGTTGAGCACTGCTGTCTCGCCCTGTGCCGTTTTGCCTTCGACTGCTACAGCAGGCTGACATACGTTGCCTTTGTATGCTTTGAGACATTTCTCGGCAAGAGCAACTTTGTCGGCATCAGCCGAAGCGAGAAGAGCTGCTACATTGCTGATGTTGTCGGGATTACCGATGCGTGTCAATGCCCAAGCTGCAGCCTCAACAACCTCTGCATTCTCAGATGCGAGAAGAGGAGTGATAAGCTCTGTATTTGCAATTGTGGGATGGTTGCTCATCCAATAGAGAAGGTCTATCTGAGCGCAAGGCTTAGCCTTTGCGATTTTCTTAGTAGCCTCGTCCATGATGGGTTTGATAGCCTCTTCGCTTGCTGCATTTGCGTCAACCGCATAGATTGTAGAGAAACGATACTGACGGCAGTTGTCTTTGAGGGCTTTGAGAATAACTTTCTTACCAGCCTCAATACCTACATTGTCAATATATGTGCGGATAGCTGCACAACGTGCTGCATTGTTTGCAAAGTTGGGCTCCATTTTTGCAGCAGCTTTGAGATTCTTTGCAAGTGTTTTTGCGTCTGTTGCAACCTCTACGACCTCAGCCACTTCGGGTTTGATTACACAGAGGTGACGCAACTGACGTACCAAGAACTCTTTGTTTGTAACCAACAGGGGCTGTGACTTTGAGTCTTTGATGTTGTCGCCTGTGAGCTTGCTGTTGATTGCATCGTATGATTTCTTGATGGCGTCAACTACAATCTGACGTTTGCCTGCATCGTATTTAGGGTTTGAAACGTATGCCACATAACCATCGATGGCATACTCTACAAGGTGACGTGTGTCGTCGTTTTTCTGCAACATTGTGAGAAGCATGTTGATGCCCTCTGCGCCTGTCTCGGCAATGTCGCCCATCAGTTTGTTGAATTTCTTCTGATTTTCGGCAGGCAACATATTCAGCGCGTCTCCGATTTTTGTTGCTACAGCTCTTTCAGAACCTTGTGCATTTGCATTGAGTCCGAAAAAGAAAGCAACGAGGAGTGTCAGTATAATACTTTTATATTGTCTCATTTTCTTTACTTTTTAAAGGTTAGAATTTCCAAGGTCCTCTCATAGGTTGATAAACGAGTGCGTTAGCTGCATCGTCGTTTACAAACTCTTCTTTCTCTGAGTCGAACTCAAGTGTACGGTTAAGCTGCAATGCAACGATACCCATATTCACGAGTGTACAACTGCGATGTCCGTTCTCTTCGTTGAGAGCAAATTTCTGACGTGTTCTCACGCACTCCTCGAAATCTGTGTTCTGGGGCAGAGGATCGGGGAACTCGGCAAGTTTCTTCTGCCAGTCGGGGATGTCGCATACGAAGTTGTTATATACGTTTCCTTTGGGACCAGCGATGTAGGGAGTGTTGGGATCGCCATAGTCACCACCCCAAAGTACAATCTGACAACCATCGGCATATGTGTATGTGATTGAACGCCATGTACCGATAGCATCTGAATGCTGCTGGGGAGCGTCAACCTCAACCTTTACAGGGCTTTCGTTATCCTTACCGAGGAAGTACTGAACGGGGTCCATGTAGTGCTGACCCATGTCGCCGAGACCACCACCATCGTAATCCCAATATCCACGGAATGTCTGGTGTACGCGGTGAGCATTGTAGGGTTTGTAGGGTGCCGGACCGAGCCACATATCATAGTCGAGTTCAGCGGGAATAGGCTGGGGCTCGAGTTTGTCTTTACCCACCCAATAGAATTTCCAGTCGAAACCGGTATGTTTAGAGATTGTAACCTTCAAGGGCCAACCGAGCAGACCGCTGGCAACAAGTTTCTTCAAAGGTTCAACGGGTGTTCCAAGACCGTAGAATGTGTCTTTGAAACGGAACCATGTGTTCAGACGGAACACGCGGTTGTAGTGTTGAACTGCCTCGCGAACTTTTTTACCCTCACCGATGGTACGTGTCATGGGTTTCTCGCACCAAATATCTTTGCCGGCCTTTGCAGCCTCGATAGCTTGCAATGCATGCCAGTGGGGAGGAGTAGCAATGTGAACGATGTCTACATTGGGGTCGTAAACAAGTTCTCTCCAGTCTTCATAAGCTTTGGGAGTGGCATCGATGTTCTTGTTGCCATCTTCAGCCATTTTCTTTGCACGGTCCAAACCTTGTTGCAAATGCTTCTTGTCACAGTCGCAAATTGCAACCAAACGTGTGTTACCATAAGTGTAGTGACCGCGACCCATACCACCGACACCGATGATACCTTTTGTCAATTGGTCACTCGGGGCAATGTTGCCATTACCACCCAATACGTGCCTGGGGACGATAGAGAGTGCTGCTAACGCTCCCGTGGCTTTCAGAAAATTACGTCTGTTAATAGCCATTTTTCTATAAATTTATATTAAGGTTGTTTTAATATTTACGTATTACCTCTATTTTAATTCCTCAAAGATAATTCAAAAAAATCATAAAAAAGCAAAGTTGCACCAACATTTTTGCGATTTTTATGTTCATGGCTATAATCAGTCGCTTTTTTAACTTTTTCATGACACTTTTCCTGTTTTCTCAGAACTTTGTAGTAATTTTGCTCGGATTTTAGGATTATACATAATCTGTCCGCAAAAAGCGCATAAGAGGACAGAAGAAAATAAGAACTTAAACTTTTTAGAAATATGCTTAACATTGTGATCTTCGGTGCTCCCGGATCGGGTAAAGGAACACAGAGCGAAAGAATTTTAGAGAAGTACGGAATAAACCACATATCAACAGGAGAGGTTCTGCGTGCAGAAATCAAAGCGGAGAGCGAACTTGGAATAACCGCTAAAGGATTCATAGACCAAGGGCAACTAATTCCTGACAGTCTTATGATTGACATTCTTGCAACCAAACTTGACAGTTTCGCAGACAGCAAAGGAGTAATTTTCGATGGTTTTCCACGCACCATAGCACAGGCAGAGGCACTCAAAGCCATGCTCAACAAAAGAGGACAAGATGTTACCGTCATGCTGGAACTTGATGTACCCGAAGCAGAGCTGATGGACCGTCTCATTAAACGCGGCATTGAGTCGGGAAGAACTGACGACAACGAAGAGACTATCAAAAAGCGCCTTCAAGTATACAACGAGCAGACATCACCCCTTAAAGAGTGGTACAAGAACGATGGCAAGCATTGCTACATCAACGGTTCGGGCGATCTCGACCGCATATTTGCCGACATTGTGGCAGCCATCGACTCAAAAAAATAGCAAAAAGCAGACAATCCAATAGTCACATATCAACATTTATGGCAGAATCAAATTTCATAGATTACGTAAAAATAGTATGTCGCTCAGGACGCGGTGGCAGAGGCTCTGCACATCTGCATCGTGCAAAATATATTCCCAACGGCGGTCCCGACGGTGGCGACGGCGGTCGTGGCGGCGACATCATCTTGCGTGGCAATCGTAACTATTGGACACTGCTACATTTAAAATACCAACGACATGTCTTTGCCGGGAACGGAGCAAGCGGCGGCATAAACAAGAGCACCGGCGCAGCAGGAGAAGACAAAATAATAGATGTACCCTGCGGCACAGTGGCATACAACGCAGAGACAGGCGAATTCTTGTGCGATGTCATGGAGGATGGCCAGAAGGTTGTTTTGCTGAAAGGCGGCAGAGGTGGACTCGGCAACGTACACTTTGCAACCCCCACCCGACAGACTCCACGATTTGCACAGCCGGGTGAGCCCATGCGCGAAATGACGGTAACATTGGAGTTAAAGCTACTTGCCGACGTAGGTCTTGTCGGCTTTCCCAATGCAGGAAAATCAACCCTTTTGGCTTCCGTGTCGGCTGCAAAGCCTAAAATAGCCAACTACCCATTCACCACATTGGAGCCCAACCTCGGCATTGTCTCCTACCGCGACGGAAAATCTTTTGTGATGGCAGATATCCCCGGCATCATTGAGGGCGCAAGTCAAGGCAAAGGATTAGGACTGCGCTTCCTGCGACACATCGAACGCAACTCGCTATTGTTGTTCATGGTACCAGCCGATGCGGACGACATAAAAAAGGAATATGAGATACTGCTCAACGAGCTTGCTATGTTCAACCCCGAAATGCTCGACAAACAGCGAGTGCTTGCAATAACCAAAAGCGACCTTCTCGACGACGAGTTGATAGAAATGCTCTCGGAGAACCTCCCCGAAGGTATTCCACATGTATTCA